>CAJAFJ010000359.1 GCA_903938955.1 uncultured beta proteobacterium
AATGCTTGCGCCAGTTCTGTTTTGTAATGCATGCCGGCAGCCGTTACGGCCATGATGCAAGACAGTCCAAACGCAGCTATACCAATATAAGAAAGCCACTGGTCAGCCCAAGCCGCAGCCTTGTCGATCTGCCGGTTGACGGACTGCCGCAATGGCAGATTAGCCGACAAAGCAAGCCAATCCAGTGCTTGCACTTTCAATGGCGTATCCTGCAGTTGAATGCCTGCGACATCTACACCCTCGGCCCATACCTCGCTGACAACCAGCGGGTTGAGACTTTGAACGAGTGGATGCAAGAACGTCTCGGTCCCCTGGCAAGCCAACAGCACGACCGGCTTCATTAACATGGCCGCCACACTCGCGTCGGATTCGGCAAGATCACTGACCCGTGACACGACCCTCAACCCCAGTCTGGCCCAGGCATCGCTTACATCGTGAAATACATTCAGCCGATCGAGCCCGATAACGCGGCCTTTTTCCAACACCAGAACATCAATGCCTTCGGTGTGCGTAGCAATCAAAATGCCATCGGATAACCCACGCGTTTTGGCCCAAAACATGAGCGTACGAACCCAGTCGTATACCAAGAGCAACTGGGAATGACTCGCCGCCATCTGCTGGTAATGACGCCAGGTCTTGACCGGAATGGCTGTGTAAACCAGTTTGGTGCTGCCCATGCGGTTTTGCGACTGGTGCACCAAAATTTGGGCAATATCGTCGGTCTCGCCTTGATTGCGTAATTGTTTTTCCAGAATCGCTGCGGCTGCACTGGCTTGCCCCATCACGGTAGCGATGCCAAATACGGCACCGGAGCCCCAGTCCGTTAATAAACGAACGGTCGAACCCGTGCACAAAGGCAGTGCATCGGATAGCGTATCCAGCACTAAACCCGTGTCGCTGATCGTGCGGCACCCGCCATGAAGTTCCAGTAGTGCGAGTCCCGTCATGAAGCACCTCGCGTATACAGATCAGCCTTGATCGTCACGATCAAGGCGTCAGCACTGTCAAGGCCCTGATGCACAACAAACACCGAGTCATCAGGCTTTGCCACGCGAATGTTGATCGTAGAGGGGACCAGTAAATTACGGTCATTCGTCACGAGATCGCGTAAGTAAACCTCCACATCGGTCCGGCTCATGCGCTGATTTTCTATGGTGATGCTGCGGTGAGACCACTGGTCTGGCGCTTCACCCAGCGCCTTTATTTTTTCCTGAACGGACGCCACATTGGCCTGGGCCGATTTCCAGCCCGCCAAATGCTGGCTCACCTGACCCTCAAGAGGCGCCATGACTGATTCGCGCTGGCTGGTTTGCTGGAGATTTTGCGCACTCAGGCGCTCAACACTCCACCAGTACCAAGCCGCTGGCAGTGTTGCAATCGATAACACGGCCAGGGTCAATGAAAGCGGCAAGCTCTTCCATTGCGCCGCGCGAAGCAGGGGTGGGGTCATTACTGGTCCATCTGCCAATGTGCGGTCAGCAGAACAACCCGATCTTCATCCTTGCTTTCACCGCGACCGCGGCCCAGCGATGTCGACGGATCTTTTCCATTGACCGAGTAAGTATTGTTGCCAAGCCATTCGTGGCCTGGCAACTGTGCGCTGAGCTGGTCGGTGTTGTTGCCCCGGTTTTGCTGACGGAAACGCCCCTCCAGTGCATCGGCCTTGCCATCAATCGCCTGGTCCAGTTTTCGTGCCAGATCGGGTGTCAGGCCCCGAATCACCATCACATTGCCAGAGCCACTGATCTGCTTGTCTGGATTCCACTGAAAGCAAATCTGAATCTCTACCGGATTGCTATTGCTATCCAGATAGGCGTACCGATCTTCCTGACCTTCAGCCCGACCGGCCGGCATACGGATGCCCGCACGGTCAAACAGATCATGCAGTTTTTGCTCTGCCAAAACAGGATCTCCGGCACTGACCGTGTTGGAATCGTAGCCTTGGCCCTGGCAAATGCGCAAGCCTGTATTGGTGTAGTTTTCAGGAATACCGGCTTTGCTGCCATTGACGCTGTTTGATATCGTCTCAAAGCCGTTCACCATGTAGGTGGGCGCTATTTGACTGTCGCCCACCACGGTGCCCGTGCGCTGGTAGTGCAGGTCGTAAGCGACCTTCCACTGCTGTACAAACTTGTTCTGAATGCGGTTGTAATCCGCTTCGCGCAGAACTTCTTTGCCAATAGACACACCACCCAGGATGAGACCAATTGCGGCGAGAACAATAGCCACCTCGACGAGCGTGTAGCCTGCCTGTTTTTTTCTACTAAATGCTGATTTGGAAATCATGGTTGATCTCCTTATTGGTTCATCTTGTAGTGAGCAACAAGCGTTTTCACTTGGTCTTCATCTTTACGGCTATCTACCGCTACAGGTGCTGATGCGCCGGCGCGAGACGCCTCAGCCTGAACTTCTGTGTTGTTACCAGCCCATTCCACGCCAGGCTCGCCTGTTTTAGAAACGGTTAAACCAGCCTGCCGAAACATGCCTTCTTGTGCATCCGCCTTGCCATCGATCATTTGATCCAACGCGCGCGCCAAATCAGGTGTCAAGCCTGAGATCACCATCACATTGCCAGAGTTTGATTGCGTTCCGGGTGTATTCCACTGGAAGCAAACCTGAATTTCCTGGGGGTTGCCGTTGCTGTCAAGGTAGACATAGCGCGATTCGCTGCCTTCAGCGCGGCCCGGTGGCATACGCACGCCGTGGCGGTCCATTTCGTTGTACAGGGATGGCGTCGGTGTTGCCCGGGTCGCTACCGCCGCAGTACTTGAATCACAAATTGCGCCCGGTGGAGTTGCTGTTGTCATATCACCGCCTTGGCCAGATATCCCAGCAAATAGCGTGCCATTGACCATAAACGAAGGCGCTGTTTGGCTATCACCCAGCACCACGCCAGTGCGCAGGTAATAGCTGTTGTAGGCACTGGCCCAGCCATCAATAAATTTTTGCTTGACCTTGGTGTATTCAGCATCACGCTGGAGATCTTTGCCAACAGACACGGCACCCAGAATCAAGCCGATCACCAAGAGAACAACCGACATTTCGACCAGCGTAAAGCCAGCCTGAGCGCGCGCTGTGCGGCGGGAGTTGCGACTGAACATTTTGAACATTTAATTACCTCTTATGTTTGACGCCCGCCGTCGTTTTGATAAGGCGAGTTGGACCACTGACAACTTAAATCCAGTGCGCTTCACCAATCAGTGATTCGCACAAATTTGTGCGCCTTGGCTTAAGACCAATAACTTTAGAAACACAAATTCGAAA
>CAJAFJ010000360.1 GCA_903938955.1 uncultured beta proteobacterium
CGCAAAGGCTTTGAGCAAGGCTGGGTCGCCGCTGATGTGCGCCATGATGCGCAGCTCGATCTGACTGTAGTCGGCACTGGCAATCAGGCTGCCCGGCGGGGCCACGAAGGCCTCGCGCACGCGGCGGCCTTCTGCCGTGCGTACCGGAATGTTCTGCAAATTGGGCTCGTTGCTGCTGAGCCGCCCCGTGACCGCCACGGCCTGCGCGTAATGCGTGTGCACGCGGCCCGTGCGCGGGTTGGCCAGTTGGGCCAGCTTGTCGGTGTAAGTGCCCTTGAGCTTGGCCAGGCCCCGGTGCTCCAGAATTTTGGCGGGCAGGGGAAAGTCTTCGGCCAGCTTTTGCAGCACTTCGTCGTCGGTGCTGGGTGTGCCGGTGGGCGTTTTCTTGACGATGGGCAGGCCGAGTTTGACGAAGAAAATTTCGCCAATCTGCTTGGGGCTGCTCAGGTTAAAGGGCTGGCCTGCCAGCTCGTGCGCTTCTTTTTCCAGCTGCAAAATGCGGGTGCCCAGCTCGTGGCTTTGGGTTGCCAGCGTGGGCGCGTCGATCAGCACGCCGTTACGCTCAATGCGGTACAGCGCCTCGCTGCTGGCGATCTCCAGCTCGTAAATTCCCAGCAAACTGGGCAGATCCCTCGCCTCAGTGATCACCGGCTGGCTGCCTTCGCCGAAATGACGGGCACTCGGCGGGACGGGCTGCGCATGTGAGTGATCGGCTGGCGGCGGGGCGTGCGGCGCGCTGGCCTGCAGCTGCGGCCACAGGGTGCGGTGCACGTCCAGCGTCATGTCAGAGTCTTCGCACGAATACTCGGCGGCCTTGGCAATCTCGACCTGGTCGAAGCAGATCTGGTGCGCGCCCTTGCCGCACAAATCTTCAAAACTGATGCCGCTGCGCCCCAGATGACGTTCGGCCAGGCTGGCCAACCCGTGCGGCCGGTGCACTTCCAGCACATAACTTTGCAGCATGGTGTCGTGCGCGTAGCCCTGCACCTCGATGCCGTGGTTGGCGAACACATGGCGGTCGTACTTAATGTGCTGACCGAGTTTTTTGTGCGTCGGGTTTTCCAGCCAGTGCTTGAGTTTGGCCAGCACCTCGTCACGCGGCAATTGGTCGGGCGCATCGGGATAGTTGTGCGCCAGCGGAATGTAGGCCGCTTCGCCCGGCGTCACGCTGAAGCTGATACCGACAATCTCGGCGCGCATCTCGTCCAGCGAGGTGGTTTCGGTGTCCACGGCAACGAGGTCGGCGGCCAGCACTTTGGCCAGCCAGGCGTCGAAGGCCTCCCAGGTCAGGAGGGTGTCGTAGGCCAGCGTGCTCACTTTAGCGGCGGGGCCCGTGTCAGCTTGCGGGTCGCTGAACAAATCAGGTTCGTCGAACAGATCGGGTTCACGCGATGTTTTCTTAAGCGCCGCACCGGCCTTCGGCTCATCAGGCGTACTGGAGGGTGCGGCACCCGCCAGCGACCGGGCCAGGCCCTTGAAGCCATATTTATCATAAAAAACGGCCAACGCGCCCGTATTCATTGCGCCAGTAGCTATTGAATTCAGCGCCGGCAAATCAGGCACCCAGCCATTCAAATCGCAATCGGTCTTGATGGTCAGTAACTGGCGGCCCATCGGCAACCAATCCAGTGACTTCTTCAGGTTCTCGCCGACGACGCCCTTAATGCTGTCGGCGTTGGCCACCACGGCGTCGAGCGAGCCGTATTGCTGCAACCACTTGACAGCGGTTTTGGGGCCGACCTTGGGCACGCCGGGCACGTTGTCCACCGTGTCGCCCACCAACGTCTGGTAATCGATCATCAGCCGCGCTGGCACGCCAAACTCTTCCTCGACACCCGCCAGATCGCGGCGCTTGCCGTTCATGGTGTCGATGATGGTGATGTGCTCGTCCACCAGTTGCGCCAGGTCCTTGTCGCCACTGCTCACAATCACCTCAATGCCCTGGCGGGCCGCGATGACGGCCAGCGTGCCAATCACGTCATCGGCTTCGACACCCGGCACATCCAGCACCGTCCAGCCCATCAGCCGCACTACTTCGTGAATCGGTTCGATCTGGGTCCGCAGGTCATCGGGCATGGGTGAGCGGTGGGCCTTGTACTCGGGGTACAGGTCGTCGCGAAAAGTCGGGCCTTTGGCATCAAAGACACAAGCAGCGTAATCGGACGGAAACTCCTTGCGCAGGCTTTGCAGCATATTGATGATGATGCGTATGGCACCGGTTTTCTGCACCGTGCCATCGGGCAAGGTGGCACTCATGGTGTCGCCCCCCGCAAAAAAGGCGCGGTACAAATAACTGGAACCATCGACCAGCAGCAAGGTTTTTTTCATTGTTTGGGGCTCATTCATAGGCCCATTTTGCCAGTGACAGGCGCAGCGCCGATGGCACAACTTACAATTGAGCCATGCGTTCTGCCCTCATCCTCACCCTTTCCTTGTCTTGTGCCGGCTTTTGCCATGCACAGGCGTCAGCCCCGGCCCAAGCTGCTGCCAAACTTCCCCAAACGTCTGATTCCGCGGCCTCCGGCGCGGTAGAAAAGCGCACCGAACGCATTCACATTGAAGACACCGGCGCCAAAATTGACGAACTGCGCATTGGCGGCGAAACCAAAAGCATCGACGTCAAACCCCAAGGCAGCATGCCTGCCTACCAGGTCGCGCCCACCAGCGGTGAGCGCACCTGGAAAGTCCTGGGCTTTTAAATCATGGCGGTGTACACAGAAGTCTCTCCCAAAGAGGCACAGGCCCTGCTACGTCAACTCAAACTCGGCGAGCTCACCACGCTGAAGGGCTGCTCCGGCGGCATCGAGAACACCAACTACTTCGCCACCACCCAGGTCGAAGAAGCCACGCACGACTACGTGCTGACCCTGTTCGAGCGACTCACCTTCGAGCAACTGCCGTTTTACCTACGGTTGATGAAACACTTGGCGCAGCGCGGCATTCCGGTGCCCAACCCCACGGCCAATGCCAAAGGCGATCTGGTGTTTGAAGTCAAAGGCAAACCTGCCGCCGTGGTCAACAAGCTGGCCGGTAAAAGCGAACTCCATCCCACCGCCGTGCATTGCGCCGCCGTGGGCGCGACACTGGCCAAAATGCATCTGGAAGGGCGCGACTTTGAGCTGTCGCAACCCAATCTGCGCAGCCTGCCCTGGTGGAACGAGACCGTGCCGGTGGTGCTGCCGCACTTGAACGAATCCCAGGCCGCCCTGATTCAAAGCGAGCTGGCCTACCAAAACCACGTCGCCGCGTCCTCGGCTTATGCCGCTCTGCCGCGCGGCCCGATTCACGCCGACCTGTTCCGCGACAACGTGATGTTTGACACGCTGGACGGCCAGCCGCACTTGACCGGCTTTTTTGACTTTTATTTTGCGGGCGTCGACACCTGGCTGTTTGACATTGCCGTTACCCTGAACGACTGGTGTGTGGACCTGCCCAGCGGCACCCACAACGAAGAGCGCGCGGCCAGTTTCATGGCCGCTTACAACGCCGTGCGCCCGCTCACGGCGGCCGAGCGCGAGTTGCTGCCCGCCATGCTGCGCGCTGGCGCCCTGCGCTTCTGGATTTCGCGGCTGTGGGACGTCTACCTGCCACGCGAAGCCAGCATGCTGCAAGCCCACGACCCGGGTCAGTTCGAACGCATACTGCGCGAACGAAGCAAGCACCCTGCCCTGTCAAGCATGGCAGCGGCCTGACCCATGCAACTCAACCTCGTACCCGCCCGCACCGGCATGCTCTGGGTCAAGCTGGGCATTCGAACGTTTTTAAAACAACCGCTGGCGCTGACAGGTCTGTTCTTCATGTTCATGGCGTTGATGACCGTCGCCAGCCAAGTCCCCTACATTGGCTTTGTGATTGCCATGACGCTGTTGCCCGCAGCCACGCTGGGCTTGATGGCCGCTACCGTGGAAGCGACGAAGGGCAAATTCCCCATGCCCATCCTGTTGCTGGCCGCGTTTCGCGGTGACAAGCCCAAAACCCGCCCCATGCTGGTGCTGGGCGGCCTGTACGCCATCGGGTTTCTGCTGGCAATGGGCGCGTCTTATCTGGTGGATGGCGGTGACTTTGCCCGTGTCTACCTGGGCGGCTCCACGCCGACCCGCGAGATGATGATGGCCTCTGAATTTCAGGCTGCCATGTGGGTGTTCATCGGCCTGCACCTGCCCTTGTCGCTGACCTTCTGGCACGCCCCGGCGCTGGTCTATTGGCATGATTTTCCACCGCTGAAAAGCCTGTTTTTCAGCGCTGTGGCCTGCCTGCGCAATTTCTGGGCGTTTGCCGTATTTGGCATCACGTGGCTGGCCGTGCTGGTGATGATGGTGGTGGTCATCACCACGCTGGCGACCCTGCTGGGCAACCCGGAACTGGCGGGCGACATCCTGTTTCCGATGCTGCTGATGACCGCTGCGATGTTTTTCACGTCGCTGTATTTCACCTTCCGCGATACCTTTGAGCAACCTTCTGAGATCGCCCCGTCACCCGACGCTTAAACCCATCAGGCGCCAGCGCTAGGCAGCGCACCCGGGCCGCCCCAGCGCCACCTCAATCGCCTGCACTGCCTGCATGGTGCGCAGCACCCGGTCCGGCGTCAGGCTCATGCTGTCAATGCCCAACTCCACCAGGTAACGCGCCACCTCGATGTGGTCGCTCGGGGCCTGGCCGCAAATGCCGCAATGCCGATGGTTGCGCCGAGCGCCCTCCACCGCCAGCTTAAGCATTTTCAGCATGCCGGGGTCTTGCTCATCAAACGAATCCGCCACGATGGCGCTGTCGCGGTCCACGCCCAGCGTGAGTTGCGTGAGGTCGTTGGAGCCAATCGAAAAGCCATCGAACAACTCGGAAAACTCGTCGATCAGCAGCACGTTGTTGGGAATCTCGCACATCATGTAGACCTCCAGCCCGTTCTCACCACGCGTCAAGCCCTGTTCGGCCATCGCGGCCAGCACGCCGCGTGCTTCTTCCAGGCGACGGCAAAACGGCACCATCAGCTTCAGGTTGGTCAGCCCCATCACCTCGCGCACCCGCTTCAGGGCGGCGCATTCCAGCGCAAAGCCTTCGGCGTAAGCCGGGTGGATGTAACGCGCCGCGCCGCGAAAACCCAGCATCGGATTCTCTTCATGCGGCTCGAAGTCGCGCCCGCCCATCAGCGCGGCGTACTCATTGCTTTTGAAATCCGACAGCCGCACGATCACCGGGCGCGGGTAAAAAGCCGCCGCAATCGTGCCCACGCCCTCGGCCAAGCGCTCAACAAAATAACTGGCGCCGTCCGGGTAGCCCACCGACAGCGCCAGCACCCGCACGCGCTC
>CAJAFJ010000361.1 GCA_903938955.1 uncultured beta proteobacterium
CTCATCGGCCGAGTAAAACTCCAGCCGCGCCACGATGCCAAAACGGTCGCGCAGCGGGTTGGTCAGCATACCGGCGCGGGTGGTGGCGCCGACCAGGGTGAAGGGTTGCAGGTCGAGCTTGATGGAGCGCGCCGCCGGGCCTTCGCCGATCATGATGTCGATCTTGTAGTCTTCCAGCGCGGGGTACAAGATTTCTTCCACCACCGGGCTCAGGCGGTGAATTTCGTCGATAAAGAGAACGTCGTTCTTTTCCAAATTGGTCAGCAGGGCCGCCAAATCTTTGGGTTTCTCCAGCACCGGCCCGCTGGTCTGGCGCATGTTCACACCCAACTCCGCGGCGATGATGTGGCTCAGGGTGGTCTTGCCCAGGCCGGGTGGGCCAAACAGCAGCACATGGTCCAGCGCCTCGTCGCGCATCCTGGCGGCGCTGATAAAAATCTCCAGCTGCTCGCGCACCTTGGCCTGGCCCACGTACTCGTCCATCAGCTTGGGCCGCAGGGCGCGCTCAATCGCTTCCTCATTGGGCGAGGCGGGCGCGGCGGAAATCATGCGTTTGGGCGGCGGGGCGCCAAAGTCGTCGGTTTGAATACTCACGGGGATGGGCTGAAAAGTGGAGCTTGACTATAGCGCGCAGTGGTGCAGACGGACTCAAGTGCGCGCTTGAATATGCCGATAAGATGGCATAAACCCCTTTTTTACCAAGCGGGGCCTGATCACCGTGACACACCACTGGGTCTGACTGACATGACTACGATTCGCCCGACACCCCATCGCCTGCACCCGCTGGCCCAAGCCTGCCACAACCCAGCGAAGGTGCCAACCTGGTGCGCCTGGGGCCTGGCCTCCAGCCTGGCACTGGCCCTGGTGGCCGGTCTACCCAGCCCGAGCCACGCTGCGGCCGACCATGGCGCGCCTGACGCCCATGCGGCACCCGCCAAGAAAACAGCGGCCAGCCCCTCGGCGGCCCCCAGTGTGGGCGAGCAGTTGCGTGAAGCGGTTGACAGTGGCGCCACACCCAACAAACGCATCACCCTGGTGGTCAACGGCAAAGAGAAAAAGTTCATCACCCTCCCCGCCAAACTGCAAGCGCCGCCCGCTGAAGTCCCGGCGGAGGCCCCTGCCAAAGCGGCTGAGCCAGAGCACAAGGCCGCACCTGCCCGTGCAGCACCCCGTCACGCCGCAGCCCCGGTCAACCCCAGAGCCAGCCGCGCCTACATTCGCGCCAAAGCAGCCGCCCTGACCGGCCACGAAGCACCCGCCCACGCCGAAGCCCCTGGCGCCGCCCATGACGGCGAAGTGCACTGGGCCTACGACGGCGCCAATGGCCCGCAGGCGTGGGGCAAGCTCAAATCCGAGTTCAATACGTGCGCCATCGGCAAACGTCAATCGCCCATCAACATTGAAGAATCCGCCACGCTGCAAGGCCCGGCCGAGCCCCTGTTGTTCAACTACACGCCCAGCAGCGGCACGGTGGTGAACAACGGCCACACCATTCAGGTCGACCTGTACGGCGACAACTCGGTCACCGTGCGCGGCTCCACCTACAAACTGGTGCAATTCCACTGCCACACGCCATCGGAAGAGCAAATCAATTACCGTAACTTTTCCATGGTGGCGCACCTGGTGCACAAGAATTCCGAGGGCCAACTGGCCGTGGTCGCCGTGCTGCTGGACCCCGGCACGACCAATGCCCTGGTCAATAAAGTATGGACCTATATGCCGCTGGACACCGGTGACCGGGTGCGCATGCCCACCGGCATCATCGACATCAATGAGTTGCTGCCCAAAGACCAGCGCTACTATCAGTTCATGGGCTCACTGACCACGCCACCCTGTACCGAAGGTGTGCTGTGGATGGTGCTGAAACAGCCAACCACCGTGAGCAAGGATCAGATCCGACTCTTCACCCAGCTGTTCCCCAACAACGCTCGCCCGGTGCAGCCGGTGAATGGGCGTGCGGTGAGGGATGCGCAGTAGCGCTAAATCAAAAGGCGAAAACTACTTCGCCAACGCCCGCAGCGCCAGCTTGATGCCGTCGCTCACGCCCACCTCCGCCGGCAGGGCTTTGAGGGCGGCGGCGGCTTCCTTGTCGCTGTAGCCCAGCGCAATCAGGGCCTGCAAAATATCGCCCTGGGCATCGTTGGCGACGCTGGCCGATAGGCCGATATCCGGCCCGAGCTTGCCTTTGAGTTCCAGCAACAGGCGCTCGGCGGTTTTCTTGCCAATGCCGGGCACCTTCATCAAGCGCCCCGACTCCTGCAGCGTCACCGCCTGCGACAACTCGCCCACACTCATGCCCGACAGCACCGACAAGGCGGTGCGCGGCCCGACGCCTGATATTTTGATGAGCTGGCGAAAGGCTTCGCGTTCACCGGCGTTCTCGAAGCCGTACAAAATCTGCGCGTCCTCGCGCACCACAAAGTGTGTCAACAAACTCACGCGGGCGCCGAGTTCGGGCAGGTTGTAAAACGTGCTCATGGGCACATGTACCTCATAGCCCACGCCGTTGCAGTCCACCAGCAC
>CAJAFJ010000362.1 GCA_903938955.1 uncultured beta proteobacterium
GTTGGGAGGTGCTGAAATCAGCGCGGCTGGAACGACTGAAACGACTGGAACGACTGCCACGGCTGGCTTGTGATCTGCTTTCGCCAAAGTGGGTGCACTTTTTTTGGAGTGCCCTAAGTACCAGCCCAGCGTCACCACCATCAAAATTATCAATCCTACCCAGACTATTTTGAAACGAACGGGTGGCGTAACGTTGCTCGCAACAAGGCGCTCGTTGTGCTGAATAATTTGAGTTTTATTTTTAAAAGGTTCAGGGTTTGACCACCCGAGATCCGCCGTGGCTCGTCGAACCAGGTTCCGGTCGATTTCACGATCACCGACGGCGACCAAGGCATAGAGGCAGCGGTCCATCAAATGGTGAATCCGTCGTGGAAAACCGCCGGTACTTCCGAATAGCGCTTGCAAGCCATCGGCAGTGATTTTTATCTGATTAACTGCGCCTGCATGGCGTAAGCGGTGATGGATGTAGGCCAGCGTCTGCTTGGCGTCCAGGGGTAGGAGTTGTCGATGCAATGCAATCCGACTCTTGACTTGACGTAAACCATACTGGCTCAGCGTGTCATTCAGCTCCGGTTGCCCGCATAGAACAACCTGAATCAGTTTGCTCTGCGCTGTCTCAAGGTTGCTCAATTGACGGATGACGTCCAGCGCATCGGCGTCCAATGCTTGTGCATCGTCAATGAATAATACGTTGATTTTTCCCTGCTTAGACTCTTCCAGCAGAAACACATTCAAAGCGGCCAGGTGCTCAATACGCCGAGAAGTATGCGACACGTCAAGGCCAAAATCGCGGATTACCATCTCAAGCAACTCATCCTGATTCAGAAAACTGGTCAGGATCAGTGCGGTGTTGTAACGTGACTTGTCAAAAGACGCCATCAGGCGACGCAGCAAGGTTGTTTTTCCCAAGCCGACGTCACCCGTCAACATAAGAAACCCTTTGCGCATGGCAATGAAATGCCCCATTTCCTCGTAAATAGCCTCGATGGCTGGCGTGAAGAAATAATTGGTCTCGTCAGGTGTCACGGGAAAGGGATTCGAAATTAATCCCAACGCCACAACAAACGGAGGAACCCCTGGCCATACCGGATCGACACCCCGTGTGATTGCAGCAGAGGCAGGGGTGGCTTTCATTGGCCGCGGACATTCAAATTAAGCGCTTGAATTTCCGCATCATTCGGAAAGTTTTCAAGCAAACCCGAAATGCGTTTGGCTGCAGCGTCTTTGTCACCCAGACGCCAGTCGATTAAAGCCAGATTGAGACCGGCCTCACGATCAGCCGGGAGTAATTGAATCAACTGCAAGTACTGGTTTTTGGCGACGTTAAGATCATTTTTTTTCAAGGCCATGTAACCCTGCGCCCGCAGACTGACCACGTGCGTTTGTCCCATGGCGGTCGAAATTTTGTCGGCCGCTATTTGAGCATCCGCCAGTTGTCCCATTTGTAGTAATTTGACAAAGTTTTGGAAGGCCTCACGAACATCAAACGAGTTCACGACTGTGGAAAGCTGAACCTGCGTATTGAGTGGCGCTCGCACGACGGGAGCGACGACAGCCACCGGCGTTGGTGCCACTGCCGCTTTAGAAACAGGCAAGGCAACTTTAACGACAACCACGGGTGCCGGCTTCGCCGACAACGCTGGCACTGGAGCGACCGTACTTGCCATCGCAATACGGGCTGGCTTCTGGTTGATCACCGGTGCCGCTGTTAAAGGCACAGGCACAGGCACAGGCACAGGCACAGGCACAGGCACAGGCACAGGCACAGGCACAGGCACACTTTGCGCTAGCTGCAAGTTTGTGGGTACGTTGGGCGTAGGCGTGGCAAGGTTTGAAGCCTTGCCCGCCAAATACAACCAAGCGCCACCCGCCGCAATCAGCATACCTGCAAGGGTTGCAAGTACTAGACCCGACAAGCGCTGGCCGCTTACGTTGGCCGATACAAGCGGTTCGGCTTGCTTGGGCATGTGCTGTGCCGCCACAACGGTCGTAGGTGTTGACTGCATGCCAGAATCAGGGGCAGATGCTGATGCTGCTGCATCGGCATGCCCCTTTTTCAAAGCATCAAAAATCAAACTCATAAAATGCGAACGCGAAGCACCACAATCAATTCGCGTGTGCGTCCCGTGCGGGCCACATTGCCAAGCGCTTCACCCAATACAGGTACTTCTGAGATCAGTGGTAAACCGGCTTTGCTGCGGCTGCCCGTTTCATCAATCAAGCCACCCAGAATAACCATGTCACCGCTGCGCATGCTCAGGGATGTGGTGATGCCTTTAAAGTCGACCTTTGGTAGAGAAATACGTTGAGGGTTTTGGTCTGTTCCGACATTAATCAGGTCCGTGCTACCGGCCTTGACGGTGGACTGTGAAGGATTGATGGTCAGGCTAATGGTGCCGTCATCGCTAATAAACGGAATCACACCTAGCATCACACCATCAAACATATTGGCTGTGACGACATTCGCTGAAACCGAATTCTGTCCTCCCCCCGAGTTCGATACATTGGAGGTGGTCTGCGAAATATAACGCTCATTGCGCCCTACGCTAACGACGGCTGGCTGTGTGTTTTTGACGCGTATCGAGGGGTTGGACAAGACATGCACTGCACCAAATGTTTTCAGCATATTGATCGCGATTGAATGGTTTGTACCTCCCACGGCCAAGCCAAACTTTGGTGAACCTGCCGAACCCAGTGTTTGGGCCGGAATGGTGAGCGAACGACCTCCATTAGTGGCGTTCGGCACTGTTGTGCTGAGTGCGCCTAATGTCATTGGATTGGTTCCAATGGTTGAAGCGGCATTGCCTTGTAGACGGCTCCAGTCCACGCCGTACTGGA
>CAJAFJ010000363.1 GCA_903938955.1 uncultured beta proteobacterium
CTGTGCTGGTTGCAGCATATGACCCAATGCGGGGGCCATGTGGCACGGTCGGCGCTGCTGGCCGCGCGGCTGGTTAAGGCAAACTGTGACGTGCCATGGGTAAGGTCACTGCGCGTTTTTATAACGTTTCCGCTTGGTCAATCAGGACGCTACTTTACGTAGCCAAAGGATGCAGCGTTCGGCATCCAGACCGGGGACAGTCAGTTGTTCCACGTGAAACACGTTCACATCTTGGGGCAAAACGGTGATCTCTTCGGCCGGGTGTTTGGCTTTCATCGCCATCCAGACGCCCTGCTCCGCCAAGGCGGCCTGGGACCAGTTGGTGAAATCGAGCAGCGAGGCGAAGGCGCGGGAGCTGACGATGTCGTACTTATCGGTCAGACTTTCAACCCGGGCGTGTAGGCCACGCAAATTGGGCAGACGCAGGGTGGCAGCCACCTGCTTGATGAAGGCAGCTTTTTTGGCTACGGTGTCGACACAATCCACCGCCACTTCGGGGCAACAAATGGCGATCACGATGCCGGGCAGACCGGCGCCGGAGCCGACATCGAGCAGCTTGGCTTGCGGTACTGGCATGCCCGCATTCATCTCGGACAGTTGCCGACGCAGCGGCGTGATCACCGCCAGGCTGTCCAGCAGATGGTGCGTCAGCATCTCGGCCGGGTCGCGCACCGAGGTCAGGTTGTAGACCTTGGTCCATTTCTGGATCAGTTCCAGGTAGTCCAGTAGATGCGACACCTGCGTATCGCTCAACGCCAACGACAGGTCGGCCAAACCTTGGCGCAGTTCTTGTTCCAGGTTGCGCATCAGATTTGCTCCTTGCCAGCATCGCCCACGTCCGTCGGCACAGCCTCCACACCCGCACCCTTGCCTGCCGATACGAATCCCTTGAAGCTGTTTTTCTTCAGGTGGATCAACAGCAAGGAAATTGCAGCGGGCGTGATGCCCGAAATGCGCGAGGCCTGGCCCAGAGTTTCGGGCCGGTGCTTGCTCAGCTTTTGCCGGGCTTCGATGCTCATGGCTGACACCTGTAAGTAGTCCAGCTCGTCCGGCAGCTTCAGGTGTTCGTAATGTGCGGCACGCTCGACCTCGTCTTTTTGCCGGTCAATGTAGCCCGAGTACTTGGCGGTGATCTCCACCTGCTCAATCACAACCGCGGCAAACACGGCCTCGTCGGTCATCGCGAGTCCTGTTTCACGTGAAACAGTGGCGTCAATATCCGCACTGGCGTACTTGCCGTCACTCAGTGACATCAAACCGGCGTAGCTCACATTCGGGCGGCGCAACAAATCGGCCAGGCTGTATTCATGCTCGACCGCCTTGCCCAACACCCGCTCGGCTTCCGCCACCGCCAGGTTTTTCGGACTGACCCAAAGCGAGCGTAGACGCTCTGTTTCACGTGAAACAGCCTCGCGCTTGCGGCTGAAAGCGGCCCAACGCGCATCGTCAACCAGGCCCAGCTTGCGGCCGACTTCGGTCAGGCGGGCGTCGGCATTGTCTTCACGCAGCTGCAATCGGAACTCGGCGCGGCTGGTGAACATGCGGTAGGGCTCGGTCACGCCCTTGGTGATCAGGTCGTCCACCAGCACGCCCAGATAGGCTTCGTCGCGGCCCGGCACCCAGGTGTCTTGCGTCCATTCTGTTTTGGCCCCGGCTTGCAGCGCGGCGTTGATGCCGGCAAACATGCCTTGGGCCGCGGCCTCTTCGTAGCCGGTAGTGCCATTGATCTGACCGGCAAAAAACAGGCCGCCAATGGCCTTGGTCTCGAAGCTGCTTTTAAGCTGCTGGGGGTCAAAGTAATCGTATTCAATCGCGTAGCCGGGGCGCAGGATGTGGCAGTTCTCCAGCCCAGCCATGCTGCGTACCAGCGCGTACTGAATGTCAAACGGCAAGCTGGTGCTGATGCCGTTGGGGTAGTACTCGTGCGTCGTCAGGCCTTCGGGCTCCAGAAAAATCTGGTGACTGTCCTTGTCGGCAAAGCGGTTGATCTTGTCTTCCACGCTCGGGCAATAGCGCGGGCCCACGCCCTCGATCTTGCCGGTGAACATGGGGCTGCGGTCAAAGCCGCTGCGGATGATGTCGTGCGTGCGCTCGTTGGTGTGCGTCATCCAGCACGACATTTGTGGTGGATGCTGCTCGACCCGGCCCATGAAACTGAACACCGGCATGGCCGCGCTCATACCACCGGGCATGCCGTCACCGGGTTGTTCGGTGCACTTGCTAAAGTCAATCGAGCGACCATCCAGCCGGGGTGGCGTGCCGGTTTTCAGGCGCCCTTGTGGCAGCTTCAGCTCTTTCAAACGCGCACTCAAACTGACGGCGGGCGGGTCACCGGCACGACCGGCGGCGTAGTTATTCAGGCCGACGTGAATCTTGCCGTCCAGAAACGTACCCGCCGTCAGCACCACGGTCCTGGCGCGGAACTTGATCCCGACCTGCGTCACGGCACCCACCACCCGGTCACCTTCGACCATCAGGTCGTCCACCGCTTGCTGGAACAACCACAGGTTGGGCTGGTTTTCCAGCATGCGACGGATCGCCGCCTTATACAAAACCCGGTCCGCCTGCGCACGGGTGGCGCGCACCGCCGGGCCTTTGCTGGAGTTGAGGATGCGAAACTGGATGCCGCCCTCGTCGGTGGCGAGCGCCATGGCGCCGCCCATCGCGTCCACCTCTTTCACGAGGTGGCCTTTGCCGATGCCGCCAATGGACGGGTTGCAACTCATCTGGCCGAGGGTTTCGATGTTGTGGCTGAGTAGCAGGGTCTTGCAACCCATGCGGGCAGCGGCCAGGGCCGCCTCGGTTCCGGCATGGCCGCCGCCGACGACGATAACGTCAAAAGTTTGTGGGTAAAGCATGGTCCCAATTTTACCGGGCGACCCCATTTTTGGTAACAATCAAGGCCATGAAGCTCCTCATCTTTGCGGGCAGTACCCGCCAACGCCGCCACGCTGGCGCGCAGCGCGTTCATAACGGGCCTCCTGCGCACATCGAGGTAAAGCGCCCGGCAGTACCCGCTTAACCCACACTGACAAAACAGGCTAGCATCGCGGGTGTTTTTTCAACACCACTGATTAAAAACTCCAAGGACACACATGAAGCTTTATTACTCCCCCGGCGCCTGTTCGTTGTCGCCCCACATCGTGCTCAAGGAGTCGGGTCTGGCATTTGAGGCCATTGCCGCCCCCACCAAAACCCACCAGCTGGCCGACGGCACCGACTACTACTCCATCAACCCGCTGGGCTATGTGCCTTACCTGGTGCTGGACGACGGTCGCACCCTGCATGAAGGTCCAGCCATCGTGCAATACATTGCTGACCAGGTGCCTGCCAAACAACTCGCGCCAGCCAATGGCACCTGGGAGCGCTACAAGCTGCAAGAGTGGCTCAACACCATCGGCACCGAGTTGCACAAGGGCTTCTCGCCACTGTTCAACCCCGCCATGCCCGACGAGGCCAAGGCCCTCGCCAAAACCCGTCTGAACTCGCGCCTGAGCTGGGTGGACGGCGAACTGGCCGGCAAAACGTACCTGATGGGCGACACCTACACCGTGGCCGATGCGTACCTGTTTGTGGTGGCGGGCTGGAGCAAGCACGTCGGCGTCGACATCTCCGGTCTGTCGAACCTGGGCGCTTTCATGGCACGCGTGGGCGAGCGTCCAGCCGTGCAGGAAGCCTTGCGCGCCGAAGGCCTGATCAAATAATCCGGTGAAAATCCATAAAAAAAGCCGCTGAATTCAGCGGCTTTTTGCATTTGGAAAACTGTATCTAGCTCAATAGTTGGCTTTGATTCTTCGCAATTGCTCCAAGGTAATCGCGGGCATATCACCTCGCTGCTTGATGCCATTCATATCCCATTGGTTGCCTTCACCAACCACCCAGGCTTTCAACACCACCAGGTTGGCTGCGCGTTCTGCCTCGGTTTCACCCAAATACTTATACATATTGCCGGGCTTGCCTTTGGCAAAGGGGTTGGTGCCATCGTCCGTGCGGCGCATGAGCGCGCCGGTGGAGTTGCCGTTCACCAATTGCAACAAGTGCTCATACGTGTCGGTGAGTGGGCCCACCTTGGCTTTTTTGTACTTTTCTTCGTCCAGCTTGAACTCCGCCATGGAGGGCGCCTCCGCGGCAGCCGAATGGCATTCAGCACAGTATTTTTTGACCATGGGCGCAATATCTTTGCGGTAAGTCACATCGGCAGCCATCACGGGCAAAGCCATGGCAGCACAGATGGCAGAAGCTAACAAGTTCAATTTCATCGTATCTCCTCAGGTTAAAAACAACACATTACGGCGACTTGGCGGCCGCATTTCCGAACAACTCAGCAGGGCCAGGACCTTCAGGTTCCTTGTGGGCGATTGCAAAATGGCACTCAATACAGGTTTTTCCTTCGGCCTTGCCTTTGGCGTGCCGGGCTTGTGCCTTGGCCGTTTGCAACTCGACACTCATCTTGTCAGCCTGATGGCAACTGCGGCAGGTGTGCGAATCGTTTTCCTTCATCGAATGCCAGACCCGTTGCGCCATGACCGCACGCTTGGCCTCGAACTTTTCGGGGGTGTCGATAGACGGCGAGATGTAGGTGTAAAAAAGGTCTTTGCTGGCCTTGATCTTGGCCCACACCAGTGGACCCGGTTCATGCGGCACATGACAGTCAGTGCAAATGGCCCGCACACCAGTGCGGTTGGTGTCGTGGATCGTGCCCTTGTACTCGGCAAAGTTGTATGACATTTCATGACAACTCACGCAAAATTTTTCGGTACTGGTGTACGCCAGAACGTAAGCGCCCGAGATACCCACGGAGACTGAAAAAATCAGCAGTCCCACGGCCAGGCCCAGCACCAGCTTCCAGCGGGCACGCAATGTTTGAAACAGCTTTTTCATGGTGGCGCTTCAACAAGCCACGACTTAGCGCGACAAGATGTACTGGACCAAGTTCTTGATAGCCGCCGGGTCTTTACTCTTGACGATCTGGTGCTCCTCTTCAATACCATCAATCTTGATCTTGGGGCCGGTGGTGATGTGCTTGGTCAACTTGGCTTCTGCATCTGCCTTGCCTTTGTACTTGGCCGCCGTTTCCTTGTAGGGTGGGCCATCTTTTTTCTTGTCCACCGAATGGCACTTAGTGCATTTGCTGCTGCTGGTCAAAGCCTCAGCCGCGGCGACATCCACCGTTTGTGCCTGTGCGATCAGCACGGAACATGAAAAACCGAGCGCCAAAAAAGACGGAAGAAGGCGAAGTGATGTGCAAGTGTTCATAAAATTTTTAATCTAAAACAATATTGACGACAAGGTCAAATGTAAACGATTAAGAAATATCTTCAATTGAGATTTTCACCCCTCAAAAAACATTTGAACGGTGGAAATGGCGACATAAAAAAACGATAAAAGCCCCCATCTCGCGCGCGCAGCATGGGACCAGAATGGCTACTCGCCAACGCTTGAATTTTTGATAAATGCCAACACATGCTATTTTTCAGCAACCAGCCACTTCAATGACCTCTTTATCTTCCCCTCTTCAAGTCGGCCGCATCCACTGCGCCAACCGTGTTGTGATGGCACCGCTCACGCGCAACCGGGCACCCGGCGCCATCCCCACGCCCTTGATGGCGACCTATTACACGCAACGGGCTGACCCTGAACATGGTGCCGGACTGATCGTGACCGAAGCCACCGCCATCAGCCACCAAGGGCAAGGCTATTCCGATGTCCCCGGCATCTGGAGCGACGAACAAGTGGCGGCCTGGAAACTCATTACCGACTCGGTGCATGCCGCAGGCGGCAAGATCGTCATGCAGCTCTGGCATGTAGGCCGTATTTCTCACGTCGACCTGCAACCGGATGGCCAGGCGCCTGTGGCTCCTTCGGCGATCCAGGCCAAGGCCAAAACTGTCTTGATTCGTGAGGGCGTGCCGACATTTGAAGAAACGTCCATGCCCCGCGCCTTAAGCCTTGAAGAGTTGCCCGGCATCATCAACGACTACCGCCGCGCCGCCCGCAATGCAATTGCCGCCGGTTTTGATGGTGTCGAAGTCCACGGTGCCAACGGTTATCTCTTGGACCAATTTATGCGCTCAGGCTCCAACACCCGCACCGATGCCTACGGCGGCAGCATTGAGAACCGCGCCCGTCTTTTGCTCGAAGTCATGGCCGCTGTCAGCCAGGAAATCGGCAGTGACCGGGTGGGCCTACGCCTGTCACCGGTCACCCCGTCCAACGATGCGCAAGATCTGCAGCCGCAACCGCTGTTTGAGTATGTGGTGGCGCAGTTGGCCGCGTTGAACCTGGCTTTTATACACATCGTCGAAGGCGCCACTGGCGGCGCGCGTGATTTCATGCAGGGCGACACGCCGTTTAACTACGCGGCCCTGCGCACTACCTACCGCAACGCCGGGGGCAAAGCCGCCTGGATGGTAAACAACGGCCTGGATGCCGCGCTGGCCACCAAGTCACTCGAACAAGGTGTTGATCTGGTGGCTTTTGGCCGTCCGTTCATCGCCAACCCGGACCTGACCCGCCGCTTGCGGGAAGATGCAGCACTCAATCCACCAGACCAAAGCACGTTTTACGGCGGTGGCGCCAAAGGCTATACCGATTACCCGGCACTGGCCTGAAAAAGGTAAATGCCCTCGCCTGTTGACATAGGCCTTGCTTTATCGCTTTTAAAACCCGCTTTGGCGGGTTTTTTTTCGTCTGATAAACCTGTGGATAGAACTGGCATAAATCAGGAGTTATCCACAGAAAGTTATCGATCGCTAAAGTTATTCAAATTTCAGTGACACCAGAAAAGCACAGCCACCCACATGAGTTGGAAGGCGCTAAGTCTTTGAATCAAAACAATAAATCAAGCTTGTCCACAGAACAAGTCAATCCTTATCTACTACTACTATTAAAAAATAGAATAATTAGAAGATAACAAACACCAAGTCAAATACAGGCTGCATCAGAGTCCGTGGATACCTCATTTCAATCAAGTAAAATTACTTCGTTATCAAGTCAGTTTTGAAACACGCGTTCACACTGCATACTTTTCCCCTCAAAGTCACACCCTTAGCAATGTCTGTTACACCCTCCGCTCATCCCAACCAACCTGCGCATGTTTCTTTTGAAATCAAAAGTGCCCAGTTGCCCTTGGTAGCGTTGATGCTTAGGACTAGCGATTGGCAGCAATTAGCCGCAGATGTGACAAAGCAATATGGCGCAGGTGGTGAAGAGCCTGATTTTTTTGACCACGATCCTCTGGTCATTGACTTTTCGCACTTGCCAGCCGACACCCCTTTGCAGGATTTAAAACCTTTGTTGGTCATGCTGCGTTCTTGTCGTCTGGTGCCAGTCGCCGTTCGCGGTACCAATGCCGATTGGCTGGCCTCAGCCTTGGCGGTCGGTTTGGTCGAAGCGCCAGTCGATTTGCCGCGGCCTCGTGCTGCCCTGGCAGTGCCTGTTGCTGCGGCGCCTGTGGTGTACGAAGTACCCGCCCCGCTCACCATGGTGATTGACAAGCCGCTGCGCTCGGGCCAAAAAATTTATGCCCGGGGCGCCGATCTGGTGGTGTTGGCCATGGTCAACCAGGGTGCAGAAGTGGTGGCTGATGGCAACATTCATGTTTATGCGCCGCTGCGTGGCAAGGCCATGGCCGGCGCCAGTGGCAACGTGAATGCCCGCATTTTTTCCTTGTGCCTGGAACCCGAATTGATTTCCATCGCCGGTATTTACCGTACCAGCGAGCACCCCCTGGCCCCCGAGGTGCATGGCAAGGCAGCGCAAGTGCGCTTGAGCAACGATGGGCAGGACAAACTGCTGATCGAAGCCCTGAACAACTAATTTTAAAATCTGAAAGACGTCACTCCCATGGCAAAAATCATTGTGGTTACTTCCGGCAAGGGCGGCGTTGGCAAGACCACGACCAGTGCCAGCTTTTCGACGGGTTTGGCCATGCGTGGTCACAAAACCGCCGTCATCGACTTTGACGTGGGCCTGCGTAATCTGGACCTGATCATGGGCTGCGAGCGGCGTGTGGTGTATGACCTGATCAATGTGATTCAGGGCGAAGCCAACCTGAACCAGGCGCTCATCAAGGACAAGCAGTGCGACAACCTGTTTGTACTGGCCGCCTCCCAAACCCGCGACAAAGAAGCCTTGTCGATCGATGGCGTAGAAAAGGTGCTCACCGACCTGGCCGCCATGGACTTCGAATACATCGTGTGTGATTCGCCGGCGGGCATTGAAACCGGCGCTATGATGGCCATGCACTTTGCCGACGAAGCGCTGGTGGTGACCAACCCCGAGGTGTCTTCGGTGCGCGATTCGGACCGGATTCTGGGCATGTTGTCGAGCAAGACCAAGCGCGCCATTGAAGGGCTTGACCCCATCAAGGAGCATTTGCTGATCACGCGTTACAACCCGGCGCGGGTGAATCAGGGGCAAATGCTGTCGCTGGATGATATTCAGGACATCTTGCGCATCAAGCTCATTGGCGTGATTCCTGAGAGCGATTCAGTGCTGCAAGCCTCCAACCAGGGCGTAC
>CAJAFJ010000364.1 GCA_903938955.1 uncultured beta proteobacterium
CCAAAGTGGCGGTGAGCGCCACAACCGGGCTGATTTCTGCCCCCAGGCTGGTGGTGAAGTACGGCACATCGTTCACCGCCGTCACCGTGATCTTCAGAGTGGTGGGTGCCAGTGCATAGCCCACACCGTCAAACAGCGAGAAGGTGAAGCTGTCCTCGTTGCCCGTGGTGTTGAAGTAGTTGGCCACCGGGGTGAAAGTGAGCGTGGCCAGTTCTGCGGTGGTGAGCGTTTGCCCGGTCGTCACGGCCGTACCGCTGCTGTAGGTGAGCACGCCATTCGCTGCGTTGGGCAGCGTGTCAATGCGCACGCTAGTCAGCACCGCTCCCGCTGCGGTCGAGCCGCCAATCGTGTTGTCCAGATCGACAAAATGGAAGTCCGCCGCCGTGAACGTCAGCACGCCATCTTCCAGTACGGCACGCGCGGCTGGGCCCACGCTGGTGGGCAAGTCGTTCAGTTGCTCTGCGGTGCCCGTGGTGATGGTGAAGGTTTTGTCGATGGTGCTGCCATCGTTGGAGGTGGCGCGTACCACAAAGGTATGCGTCTCGTCCGCATGTTCGGGCGTGAGGTTGGCCACCGACAGGGTGCTACCGGTGAGCTTCATCCAGGCGGGGGGGGCGCTGGTGGCGGTGCCGTCCACTTTGACGATGGTGTAGCTCACCACGCTGTCGATGGTGTCGGGGTCTTGCGCGCCCTTGCCAAAGTTAAAGCTCTGCGCGCCCTTGGTCGCCCAGGTTTGGTTTGCCGGAGGGGCCGTCCAGGTGATGACGTCGTTGGCGTAGGTGACGTACACCTTGACATTGGAGTTGCCCGTCAGGTAGCCGTCCGAGGCGGCGTAGTTCTGGGTGGCGACAAGCAACGAGCCCTTCAGGGCCTGGTTGGCTGCGGCGGTGTAGCTCATGGTGTGACCGGTCACACTGGTGCCGGAATAGGTCAGCCAACTATCGGCGAACTGAGAGTCGGCCACGATGTCGTAGAGGTCCAGTGTCTTGGTGACGCTGGCACCGCTGGCGCCCTCCGTGATGTTGAGCGTGCCGCTGCTCGCGGCCGGTGCAGAGTTGTAATACCTACCAGACCAAGAAAGCCAGTCGGGAGCGTCATATAAATCAATCGACCAATATTGGCCAGCACGAGCTGGGTCATACCCAATAGTCAATGATCTGTACTCGGCACCGTTATTGACATAACTACTCACCGGAAGAACATTGTTGTAGTTTAAAAAGTCGCCAATTCCAGATTCGCCGCCGTCCCAATCCGCGTACAGCGTTAAGCCGCCGGGTCCAAGGATGTGGTAGCCAGCATTGTGAGAATACCAATAACCACTCAGCACGCCACTGTAGTCAATCGGCGCAATCGCTTGTGCCTCAATCGCCCCGGTCTGCGCCTCCAGCACCCAATCACCACCTTGAGCCGCCGCGCCAGTCAAATCGGTAGAGGCCGCCACATCGGCCCCGCTCAAGCTTGCCAGTTGCTGCATGAACGCCGCACCCAACACGCCCGCGCCCACATCGCAGCCATACAGCAGAATATCGCCGGTGCTGGTGAGCGCACTCCCCAGTGTGGCAATGTCAGCAGCCCGCTCGGTGAGGGTTTGCTCGGTAACGCTGGTGCTGCCCAAGTCAATCAGCCCCGACGCGCCGTGGCCGATGATGTAAATCGCATCCAGTCCGCTGCGCCCGTCCAGCGCGGTCAGCATCTGGCTCAAACCGTCTTGCGTCGGGTCCAGTAGCACCACCTCTGCCCCCTGCGGCAGGCCTGCCAGCAGCGTGGCCAGGTCGACCAGGTCGCTGTTGACAAAATAAACCGTGTTGAGTTGATTAATGGCAAGCTGGCTGGTGGCGGTATCGATAGAAGACATGCGAGAACTCCGGCAGGAAGATGTTTGAAGTTTGCGATGCTAGTGACGAACACCCAAAACATCACGCATCAAAAGTCACGCGCAGCGCACGTTTATTCACCGAGATTCACATTCCTGCGTTTATTGCCTTGGGCGCCACCGTTTTTTTGCCACACAGGCCGGAAAATCGATGAAAATTTATGACAAATCAGCCTCTAGCCACCGTCCTACTTGCGTAAGAAGCTATTTAATTTATAGCATCTACATTGAGGTCACCTCAAGCATTAAAGACGTAACCCACGCCCCGCACCGACTGCAGGGGCAGGCTGCCCAGCCCGGCTTGCTCGGTGCGTTTGCGCAGGCGGCTGATGACGGCGTCAAGCCGGTGCGGGTCGTAGTCGTCAACGTCTTGCGCGAAGGCGGCGATGAGTTTTTCGCGTTCGACCATTTGGCCGGAGGCCGCCACCATGATTTTGAGAAAACGCCGCTCGGCTTCGCTGACGCTCAACTCGTCACCCTGCGGGTTACGCAAAGCCCAGTCACCGGGGCTGAGCGTCCAGCGTGCAAGCTGGGTTGCCGTTTGGATTTCGACGGCGGCGGGCGGGGCGACCAGCAGGGGTTCCGCTTTGGAGCGCAGGCGGCGATTGACCGCGTGC
>CAJAFJ010000365.1 GCA_903938955.1 uncultured beta proteobacterium
AGGCCAAGTGTGGTGCGGGCCAGTGGCAAAAAAACGAAGGCCGCCCGAGGGCGGCCGTCGTTTTTTTGCCACAGTCTTACATCCCCGCGTAATTGGGTCCCCCGCCGCCCTCAGGTGTGACCCAGACAAAGTTCTGCGTTGGGTCCTTGATGTCGCAAGTCTTGCAATGCACACAGTTGGCCGCGTTGATTTGCAGTCGGGCGGTGTTGTCGTCGTTCTTCACAAACTCATAGACCCCCGCCGGGCAGTAACGCGCCTCGGGACCCGCGTACTGGGTCAGGTTGACATTGACGGGCACCGACGCATTTTTGAGTGTCAAATGCGCAGGCTGATTTTCCTCATGCGCGGCGTTGCTGATGAAGACGCTGGAGAGGCGGTCAAAGGTCAGCTTGCCATCGGGCTTGGGGTAATCAATCGGCTTGCACTCCGCGGCGGGCAACAAGTAGGTGTGGTCCGCCTTGTCACGGCGGAGGGTCCAGGGCATGCGGCCTTTCAGGCCAAATTGCTCCAGACCGTTCATCAGCGTGCCCACTGTCAGCCCGTGCTTGAACCAGGCCTTGAAGTTGCGCGATTTGTTGAGCTCGGTATAGAGCCAGCTGGCTTCAAACGCTTCTGGGTAGGCTGAAAGTTCATCCTGCGCACGGCCAGCGGCCACGGCCTCAAACGCGGCCTCAGCGGCCAGCATGCCTGATTTGATGGCCGCGTGGCTGCCCTTGAGGCGGCTCACGTTCAGGAATCCTGCATCACAACCCACCAGCGCACCGCCCGGGAAGACCGTTTTGGGCAATGACAACAAACCACCCGCGGTGATGGCGCGCGCACCATAGGCCAGGCGTTTACCGGTGACTTCACCCTGCTCGTTTTCCAGATACCAGCGGATGTTGGGATGGGTTTTCCAGCGCTGGAACTCTTCAAACGGACTCAGATAGGGGTTGGCGTAGTTCAGGCCGGTGATGAAACCCAGGGCAATCTTGTTGTCTTCCAGGTGGTACAGGAAGGAGCCGCCGTAGGTGTCGTTTTCCATGGGCCAGCCCGCGGTGTGCACCACCAGGCCAGGCTCGTGGCGGCTGGGTTCGGCCTCCCAGAGTTCCTTGATGCCAATGGCGTAGCTCTGTGGGTCACAAGCTTCGTCGAGCTTGTATTTGGCAATGACTTGTTTGCCCAGGTGACCGCGTGAGCCTTCGGCAAACACGGTGTATTTACCCAGCAGCTCCATGCCGAGCTGGAAATTGGGGCCGGGCTCTCCATTCTTCTCGATACCCATGTTGCCGGTGGCGACACCCCGCACAGCACCCTGTTCGTCGTACAAAACTTCGGCAGCGGCAAAGCCGGGGAAGATTTCCACGCCCAGGCCTTCGGCCTGGGCCGCCAGCCAGCGCGTCAATGCGCCCAGGCTGATGATGTAGTTGCCGTGGTTCTGACTGCATTCGGGCAGGAGCATGTTGGGGGTGCGGTAGCCTGTGGTCTCGCTGAGAAACAGCATGGCTTCATGGGTCACCGGTTGGTTCAGCGGGGCACCCATGGCTTTCCAATTGGGGAACAGCTCGGTGAGGGATTGCGGGTCAATCACAGCGCCGGAGAGGATGTGGGCGCCGGGCTCGGCGCCTTTTTCAAGAACCACGACGGAGATGTCTTTGCCTTTTTCAGCCGCAAGTTGTTTCAGGCGGATGGCCGCAGACAGGCCCGAGGGGCCGCCGCCAACCACCACCACGTCGTAGTCCATGGATTCGCGCGGGCCGTACTGGGTCAGGAGGTCTTGATGGGTCATGGTTTTTTATTGTGTAGATCAAAAAGGGGCCGTCAAGCGGTGACGGCAGCCAGCGAGGCCAGCGCCTGCTGCAGCATCGTTTGCTGCGGCGGCTGCACCGAGGTGGCCTTGTGTTCGAGGTAGGTAAAGGGTGGGTCTTCGCGCATGTACAGGTCCTGGCCCATCTCTAGCTGAATGGCGTGCACCCGATCTGCGGGCGAGCCGTAGTGGCGCGTGATGTAGCCGCCCTTGAAGCGGCCGTTGACCACATGGCTGAAGCGCGTGGCGCCCACCTGAGCGACCACGCTGTCGATGATGGTCGGGGCGCAGCTGCGGCCGTCGGCGGTGCCAAAATTCAAATCGGGCAATTTGCCATCGAACAGGCGCGGCAACACGCTGGCAATAGAGTGTGCATCCCACAGCAGCACTGCGCCATGTTGGGACTTGAGCCGGTCCAGCTCGGTGCGCAACGCATCGTGGTACGGCCGCCAGTAGCGCGTCAGTCGATCGGCCTGCTGCACCGCGTCGGGCTGCAGGTGCTCACCATAGAGCGCTTCGCCACGGAAGGTTTCGGTTGGACACAGACCGGTGGTGGTCTGGCCGGGGTACAGGCTTTCGCCCGAAGGCGGCCGATTCAGGTCGATCACATAACGCGACACCTTGGCCTGCAAAACGGAGGCACCCAAGCCGGCAGCAAAGCCGTACAGGCGATCAAGGTGCCAGTCGGTGTCTTGCTTGATCGGCGCGGTATCGCTCATCTGCCCGGCAAATTCGGTCGGCAGCTCAGTGCCCAGGTGCGGGATCGAAATCAGCAGGGGCACGGTGCCCTGCTGCAAGGCGTAGGTCGAGGGAGATGTGTTCATGAAGTCTCTTCGTTGGGGCAAAAAAGGGCGTCGGGCGGCAGGCCCGGCATGCACTGGCGGATGGCCGGGCCGGTGTCTTGGCGGATCACGTCACGGGTGATGCGGGCGATGCGTTCATCCAGACCCGCCCACTCGTCTTCGCGTGACAGCAGAAAAAAGTGGCGCTGGCCGAGCCGGGTGGCGGGAATGGGGATGACAACCACGTCATCAAGGTACTGGCGCGACTGCCACAGGCACAAGGGCGTGGAGAGCGCCCAGCCCAAGCCCGAGGCCACCAGGCTGAGCAGCGGGTCGGTGGCGTCGAACTCATAGGTGCGAGGTACTTGCACGCCAACATGACGCAGGAAGCGCTCAATCTGCTGGCCGATGACCGAGCGCTGGCTGTAACGGATCAGCGGCAAGCCGACGGGCAGCGCCGACAGTTCGCGCGCCGATTGAAGGGCCTTGACCAGGTGCCCCTTCGGGAACACCGCGACCCATGACTCAGAAAACAACAGGCGCTGCACGATACGTGGGTCATCAATGGACGAATCGGTGCAGATGGCAAAGTCGAGTTCACGGCCACGCAACTGTTCGGTGAGCATAGGTGTCAGGCCCGACCACATCAGGATCTGCTGCGCTGAGCCCGACATGGCGCGGATCAAGCGCGGGCCCACGGTGGCCGCAAACGAGTCCACACATCCGAGGTGAATCTGCGCGTGCTCGTGGCGTGCGGTAGCGCGCACCTGCTCGACCATGTTTCGAGCCTGGCTCAGCAGCCGGGTGGCACGCTCACGCAGTACGCGCCCGGCGTGGGTGGTGACGGCGGGGCGCACCTCCCGGTCCAGCAGCTGCAAGTCAAGCTCGGTCTCCAGTGTCTTGACGGCCTGGCTGATGGCGCTCTGACTCATGCCCTGGCGCTGAGCGGCCAGCGCCATGGAGCCTGCGTCGCAAACAGCAACAAAGGCCTCAAGCAACTGCAGGTCAGGCAGCGGACGAGAACGGCGGGATTTACGGGTACCGGGGGTGGTGAGAGACATGGTGTGTGATGGTAGGTTGGGGAAATGAAACCAGCTGGATCATTCGATATACCAAACCATAGCATCAGATTTGCTTCAGTTACGAGGCCGTTGGCAATGGGCCCGTAAGCTAAGCCCCATTGCCAACCCCATGCCCAGAAAGGCCCCCCCATGCAAACTTATGATGCCATCGTGATCGGCGCCGGCGTAATCGGAAGTTCGGTCGCTTACCACCTCGCGAGACTGGGGGCCGGCAAGGTCCTGGTCCTGGACCGGCTACAGATCGGCTCGGGCACCAGTACCCAGTCTTCCGGCATCTTGCGCACCCATTATTCGGTGATTGAAAACGTCGAACTGGCCAAATGCTCATGGTCGATATTCAACGACTTCGCGGGCTATCTGGGCGACGAAGAACAGTCCGCAGGACTGGTGAAGTGTGGCTACCTGATCTGCGCCCCCGAGGGCCCCAAGCTGGAGCCCCTGCGCGCGGCGCTGGCCGGTCAAACGAGCATGGGGGTCGAGGTGCGACTGATCGACCAAGCCGCAGCGCGTGAGTTGCTGCCGATCGCGCAGTTCGACGACGCGGCCCTGATCGGCTACGAACCCGAGGCTGGCTTTGCCGACGCCTACCTGGTAGCGACCGGCTTTGCCCGCGCCGCGCGCCGCAAGGGCGTGAAGATCATGGAGGGCGTGAATGTGGAACGGCTGCTGATGGACGGCGGGCGGGTGATCGGGGTCGAGACGAACCAGGGCAGGTTTTACAGCAACACCGTGATCAGCACCCAGAACATCTGGGCCGGTGACATTGAAAAATGGACCGGCGTGCCGACCCCGGTGAAAGCCGAACGCCACGCCGTGCTGGCGCTCGAAGGGCCTGAAGCCTACAGTTTCAAGATGCCGGTGTTCAAGGACCTGGGCTCGCCGGGCATGCTGTACTGCCGCAGCTACGGCGGCAACCAGATGCTGGTGAGCGAAGGGACGGTGGGCGAAACGCTGGCCCAGCCCGACAACGAGCAGGGGGACATCTCCATGGACTACGTCGTCGAGGTGGGTGGTCAGGTGGCGGAGCGTTTCCCCTCGTTTGGCGAAGCCGGTCTGGCCTCGTCTTGGACAGGTGTTTACGACGTCACGCCCGACTGGAATCCGGTGCTCGGGCGCCTGCCCGACGTACCCGGTCTGGTGGTGGGCTACGGCTTCTCTGGCCATGGTTTCAAGCTCTCGCCCGGCGTGGGTCTGGTGCTCGCCCAGGAAGCCCTGAACCTGCCCACCGAAGTCTCTCTCAAGCCTTACGCGCACGAGCGTTTCCGTAGTGGCCAGTTGCTCACCGGCCGCTACGGCCTGGGCGCGGTGTCCTGAGCGGGAGATGAGCATGCATGTGCTGATACCGGTTAAACGTGTCGTTGATTACAACGTCAAGGTTCGCGTCAAGAGCGATGGGTCGGGCGTCGACACCGCTGGCGTGAAGATGTCCATGAACCCATTTGACGAGGTCGCCGTGGAACAGGCCGTGCGCCTGCGCCAAGCTGGTCAGGTGAGTCGGGTGACCGTGGTGAGTTGTGGCCCGTCAGTCGCGCAGGACGTGCTGCGAACGGCGCTGGCGATGGGCGCAGATGCGGCCATCCTGCTCGATCCAGGCACAGGCGAAAGCGACGGACCGGCGCTGGTGGAAGCCCTGAGCCTGCTCGTGCAGCGCGAAGGCGTGGGTCTGGTGCTGTGTGGCAAGCAGGCCATCGACGACGACCAGGGTGACACGGCGCCGATGCTGGCTGCGCTGCTGGACTGGCCGCAGGCGATCTCGGTGAACCGCATGGAGCTGACCGAAGCGGGCCTGTGTGTGGACTGCGATGGTGACCAGGGCATGGAGCAATGGCGGCTACCCTTGCCCGCCGTGCTCGGTGTGGACCTGCGCCTGTGCGACCCACGCGCGATCAGCCTGCCCAACATGATGAAGGCGAAAAAGGCGGTGATCACGACGCTGCCACTCAGCGAGCTGGTATCCGGCACCCGTGGGCGTATGCGGGTGCTGTCTTGTGCCACGCCACCCACCCGTGCCGCTGGCGTGCGGGTGGAGGGCCTCCCGCAACTGATCGACCGCCTGCGCCTTCTACCCGCGCTGAACGCACGCACCTGACACCTCACCACGGAAACCACCGCAACATGACCACGCTTGTCATTGCCGAACACGAC
>CAJAFJ010000366.1 GCA_903938955.1 uncultured beta proteobacterium
CGTTTCTCCACCTTGGTTGAGCGCGCTGACTGGACCATGCTGCAAAAGTATGTCATCCACAACGTGGCCAATGCCTACGGCAAGACCGCCACCTTCATGCCCAAGCCTTACCACGGTGACAACGGTTCCGGCATGCACGTGCACCAGTCGATCTGGAAAGACGGCAAGAACCTGTTTGCCGGAGACGGCTACGCCGGTCTATCTGACTTTGCCCTGTACTACGTCGGTGGCATCATCAAGCATGCACGTGCCCTGAACGCCATCACCAACCCCGGCACCAACAGCTACAAGCGCTTGGTCCCTGGTTACGAAGCACCGGTCAAATTGGCTTACTCGGCCAAAAACCGCTCGGCATCGATCCGTATTCCTTTCGTGGCGAACCCCAAGGGCCGTCGCGTTGAAGCACGTTTCCCCGATCCATTGATGAACCCTTACCTGGGCTTCGCGGCTCTGTTGATGGCCGGTCTGGACGGCGTTGAGAACAAGATCCACCCTGGCGAAGCCGCCAGCAAAGACTTGTACCATTTGCCTCCAGAAGAAGACAAGTTGATCCCAACCGTCTGCCACAGCCTGGACCAGGCGCTGGATTGCCTCGATGCAGACCGCGCGTTCCTGACCAAAGGCGGCGTGTTCACCGATTCGTACATCGATGCTTACATCGAACTCAAGATGCAAGAAGTCACGCGCCTGCGCATGGCCACGCACCCGATTGAGTTTGACATGTACTACTCGCTGTAATTCATTACAGGCTGAGTCAAAAAGGACGGCGCAAGCCGTCCTTTTTTTATGGGGAAACCCCTTGTGATTTTGAACGCAGCGAGCAATTGACGCATACTAGTCAAACTAACCCCAGCATTTTTTGACGCGTGAAACATCTATGAAATATGCTTTATTGATTCCTCTGGCCGCCGCCTTTTTGTGTGGCAACAGTTTTTCTCAAGATCGCATCTACCGCTGCGGCAATGAGTACACCAACAACGTAGCCAGCGCACAAGCCAAAGGGTGCAAACTGGTGGAAGGCGGCAATGTCACGGTGGTGCAGGGCACACGCCCCAGCGTGTCGGCCCCAGCGCGCGCCGCGTCTGGCGCACCGGTTACTTCCGCTGGACCCCGGGTAGACGCCAGTCAGCAAAAATCACGCGATTCGGATGCCCGCCAGATTCTGGAGGCTGAACTCAAAAAGGCCGAAGCCCGTCAGGCCGAGTTGCTCAAGGAATACAACAACGGCGAGCCTGAAAAACAGGGTATCGAGTCACGCAATTACCAGAAATACCTCGACCGTGTGGCAGAACTCAAAGCCAGTCTGGCGCGTAATGAAAGCGATATTGCCGGTATTCGCCGTGAACTCGGTCGCACGCCCGCGCCTGCGGCAAAATAAGCGACTTGAATAAACCTGCCCTTACCCCCACGCCTTTGTCTGCCACCTTGCCCGACGCCAAACCGGCCGCACGTTTTCAGTCGTTTGACCTGCTGGCAACGCTGGTAGCCGTCGTCCACAGCAACGGCGCCGTGCTGTTTGCGAATGCCGCGCTGGAAGATGCCCTGGGCATCTCACGCCGGTCCATCGTTGGCTCGCACTTTCCCGACAGCTTCACCGAATCGATTCATTTGAAAAATGCCTTGCTGGGCGCTGGCAGCAATGAATTTGCGGCCCTGCGCTACGACGCCTGGCTCAAACGCCTAGCGCACGACCTGCTGCCGGTGCATGTGATCGTGACCCAGACTGAAGTCGAAGATGAAATTATTGTGGAGCTGTTGCCGCTGGAGCAGCAGGCCCGCCAGGACCGCGAAGAACGTCTGGCCGAGCAGGCGCAGGCCAACAAGGAGCTGATCCGCAACCTGGCGCACGAAATCAAAAACCCTCTGGGCGGTATTCGCGGCGCAGCGCAGTTGCTGGAGATGGAAATGGCTTCGCCCGACCTGATCGAGTACACGCAGGTCATCATCCATGAAGCGGACCGTTTACAAACGCTGGTGGACCGGTTATTGGCCCCGCACCGGCGCCCACATTTGGTCGGCGATGTGAATATTCATGAGGTCTGCGAGCGGGTGCGCTTGCTGATTCTGGCCGAATTCCCCAAGGGCTTGACCGTGGTGCGCGACTACGACACGTCCATCCCCGAGTTCCGCGGTGACCGCGAACAACTGATTCAGACCGTGCTGAATATCGCGCACAACGCTTGCCAAGCCTTGGCGGAGCGCATCGCGGCGTGCGACGCCCACCTGACTTTTTTGACCCGAATCGCGCGACAAGTCACCTTTGGCAAAAAGCGCTATCGGTTGGCACTGGAATTGCATGTCATTGACAACGGGCCTGGCGTACCCGACTCGATCAAGGACCGTATTTTCTATCCGCTGGTATCCGGGCGAGATGGGGGATCGGGGCTGGGGCTGACATTGGCGCAAACCTTTGTCCAGCAGCACCACGGTTTGATCGAGTGCGACAGCGAGCCAGGCCGGACAAATTTCAAGATTCTGATTCCACTCCCTTAAAGGGTGGGTGTGGTCGGGCAGGCTAGTGCCAGGCGATCGGCTCAGTGGTCGCCGCGCAGAACGCTTTGTGCGTCCTGCTGCATGGTCTGCTTCACCACCGCGACGAATCTTTAACGGCCATAACAATTCAGGGACAAGTATGAAACCAATTTGGATCGTAGATGATGACCAGTCCATTCGCTTTGTGCTCGAAAAAGCGCTGCTGCGTGAAAACCTGCCGACCCGCAGTTTCACCAATCCACGCGATGTTCTGATTGCACTGGAAAACGCCACGGACGACAGCGGCCCGCAAATTCTGGTCAGCGACATCCGCATGCCGGGCGGCTCGGGCCTGGACTTGCTGGACAAGGTCAAGGAAAAATACCCCGGTTTGCCAGTCATCATCATGACCGCCTACTCCGACCTGGACAGCGCGGTGTCGGCCTTTCAGGGCGGCGCGTTTGAGTACCTGCCCAAGCCCTTTGATGTGCCCAAAGCCGTCGAACTGATTCGCCGTGCGGTCGAAGAAAGCCAGCGCGAAGAAGTGGCTGAAGTGCACATGGCCGACACGCCCGAAATGCTGGGCCAGGCGCCCGCCATGCAGGACGTGTTTCGCGCCATTGGCCGCTTGAGCCAGAGCAACGTCACGGTCATGATCACGGGCGAGTCTGGCTCCGGCAAAGAGCTGGTGGCACGCGCCCTGCACAAGCATTCACCGCGCGCCAATGGCCCGTTTGTGGCGATCAACACCGCCGCGATCCCCAAAGACTTGCTGGAGTCCGAATTGTTCGGCCATGAGCGTGGCGCGTTTACCGGTGCACAAACCATGCGCCGGGGCCGCTTTGAGCAGGCCGACGGCGGCACCTTGTTTCTGGACGAAATTGGCGACATGCCGTTTGACTTGCAAACCCGGCTTTTGCGCGTGCTGAGCGACGGCCATTTTTACCGCGTGGGCGGTCATAGCGCGGTTAAAACCAATGTGCGCGTGATTGCCGCCACGCACCAGAACCTGGAGCAACGCGTCAAGGACGGTGGTTTCCGCGAGGATTTGTTTCACCGCCTGAATGTGATTCGCTTGCGCTTGCCAGCACTGCGTGAGCGCAAGGAAGATATTCCCATGCTGACGCGCCACTTTTTGCAGCAAAGTGCGGCGCAGTTGGGGGTTGAACCAAAACGAATTTCGGATGCCGCACTGGTCTGGCTGAGCAATTTTGCTTTCCCGGGCAATGTGCGCCAGCTGGAAAATATGTGCCATTGGGTGACGGTGATGGCACCTGCCCAAACGATTGAACCCAAAGATTTACCGCCCGAGTTGGGGGTGAATGAGGGGGCCGCCGATGAGTCGACTGCATTGGCTCCCGTGGCGTCTGTCACCGTCGCAGACGCTGGGCCGGCCTTCACGGCGGGTATGGCGTTGCCGCCGGTGGACCTGTCAGCGGCTGTTGCCCCGTCCGCTGGCTTTGTTGCGCCAACTGCCATGCTCGTCCCCGCTGATGGCTGGGAGCAGGGCCTTGAGGCTGCTGCTGTGGCTTTGCTGGCCACAGGCCGCACCGATGTCTGGGATGAGTTGACGCGGCGCTTTGAGTCTCGCTTGATCACAGCGGCGCTGGCCGCTACCCGAGGGCGGCGCATAGAAGCGGCGCAAAAACTCGGCATTGGCCGCAACACCATCACGCGCAAGATTCAGGAACTGGGCTTGGAGTAAACCCGGCGCCAGCCCTCGTTTTACTGGTGTGAGTCGCGAGCGTTCAAGGGGCTGGCTGTGCTAGCTCCACCACGACCGGGGCATGGTCGCTGGGGCGCTCGTTTTTACGCGGCAGCTTGTCAATCACGCAGCTGGTCACCAAGGGCTTGAGCGCATGGCTGACCAGAATGTGGTCAATGCGCATGCCGCGGTTACGGGGAAAAGCAAAGTTGCGGTAATCCCACCACGAGTAACTCTTGTCAGCTTGTGGCAACAGCCGGTAAGCATCGTACAGGCCGAGCGCAATCAGGGCGCGCAGGTGGTAGCGCTCTTCTTCGGTGCAGTGAATGGTGTCCCTCAATCCCACCGGGTCCCACACGTCGTCATCGTCAAAGGTGATGTTGTAATCGCCCATCAGCACCAGTTTGGGGTGCTTGACCAGTTCCTCGCGCACCCAGTCGCGCAGGCCTTTGAGCCAGGCCATTTTGTATTCAAACTTGTCGCTGCCGGGCTCTTGTCCATTCGGAAAATAGCCGCCAATCACGCGCACATCGCCCACCGTGCCACTGATCACGCGCGCCATGTCGTCGTCGAAACCGGGGATGTTTTTCACCACGTCGATGGCCAGTGTGCGCGACAGCAACGCGACGCCGTTGTACGTTTTTTGACCAAAAAACTCGGGGTGGTAGCCCGCCTGCAAGAAAGCGTCGACGGGAAACTTGTCGTCCGTCATCTTGAGCTCTTGCAGCACCAGGACGTCAACCGGGTTGCTGGCCAGCCAGTCCAGCACCTGCGGTAGCCGGACAGTGAGTGAGTTGACATTCCAAGTGGCGAGTTTCATAGCGGGGGAAAACCTTTGTAAATCATGTGCTGGGTAAATTCAGGACACGCTGGCTTCGTGGTTAGCCAGCGCTGCTTCAGCGCTCCCAAGAGCGCGGTGTTCAGGTGTTGAGTAATTTCTCTACGCGGCTGCGTGCGCCTGGCGATGCCATCAGAATCAGCGTGGTTCCCGCCGTGAGCACATGGTCATCCGCTGGGTTGAACACCCATTTGTCATGTTCATGCAAGGCCATGAGCAGGTAGTCCCGGGCGGGCTGGATCAAACCTGCCAGCGGGGTGGGCGGGAAGTTGACGGGCAGCACAATTTCTTCCACCCGCAGGCCCTCGTCGGTGTGCAGCATCTGGTCCATGAA
>CAJAFJ010000367.1 GCA_903938955.1 uncultured beta proteobacterium
CACCGCCGAGTCGGTTTTGTTGATGTGCTGACCGCCCGCGCCGCTGGCTCGGTAGGTGTCAATGCGCAAATCGGCCGGGTTGATTTTGATGGCTTCTTGCTCGTCAGGCTCGGCCAGCACCGCCACCGTGCAGGCGCTGGTGTGGATGCGGCCCTGCGTTTCAGTCGTAGGCACGCGCTGCACGCGGTGGCCGCCGGATTCGAACTTGAGCGCGCCGTACACATCATGGCCTTCAATGCGGATCACGACCTCTTTGTAACCGCCCAATTCACTGGCGGACTCGCTGATGATTTCGGACTTCCAGCCCCGGCGCTCGCAAAAACGGGTGTACATGCGCAGCAAGTCGGCGGCAAACAGGGCTGACTCGTCGCCGCCGGTGCCGGCGCGGATTTCCATGAAGGCGTTGCGCGCATCGTCCGGGTCTTTGGGCAGCAACATGCGTTGCAGTTCGCCTTCAAGCTGCAGCAGCTCTGCCGTGGCACCTTCAATTTCTTCTTCTGCCATCTCGGCCATGTCGGCGTCATCGGGTGCGCTTTTGAGCATGTCCCGGGCACCCAGCAGATCGGCTTCACGCTGCTGGTAGCGCGACCAGCGGGTGGTTACCGCCGACACGTCGGTGTGTTCGCGCGACAGCGTCAGAAACTGCTTCATGTCTTTCATGATGTCCTCGCGCGAAAGCAGAAATTCAAGCTCTCCCAGGCGGTCGGCATAGCGGGCGAGTTGTTGGCGGAGAAAGGGTTTCATGGGCAATCAGACAAAGAAGCAGGAATAGAAAAAATCAAGAAGTCAGAGCGGTTTGGAGCCGTCACCAGCAAGTGCCGGGCGTTGTATTCACGCCTCAAAGTGCGGGCGATTCCAGTGGCCTGATGGACTTGGCGAGCGCAGCGCGGTTATTCCGGGGCCATGAATAGCCTGCTGCGCGATAGCAAAATGAAGCGCCGCTAACGTTCTTTGCGTAAAAACAAGTGCTGGATGGCGTTGGTGGCGCGTTCGCGGGCCGTGATGTCGCCTGTGCGCAACTCGGCCATGGCGCCGTGCAGCATTTTTTGTGTCAGCCCTTTGGCCAGGGCTTCCAGCACGGCGTCGACATCGTCACCTTTGGCCAGCAGCTTGCGGGCACGGGCCAGCTCGGCGGCACGCCATTCGTCTGCCTGGGCGTTGAGTTGCTGAATCAGCGGCACTGAACTGCGCTGGTCAACCCAGTGCATAAAGCTTTGAACGCCGGCGTCCACAATTGCTTCGGCCTGCGCCACGGCGGCTTGGCGGCTGGCTTGCGCGGTTTGCACCACGCTGGCCAGATCGTCCACGGTGTAGAGATAAACGTCTTCCAGTGCCTTGACTTCAAGCTCAATGTCACGCGGCACGGCCAGATCGACCATGAAGATTGGGCGGCGTTTGCGGCGTTTCAGCGCGCGCTCCACCGCGCCCAGCCCGATGATCGGCAGCGTGCTGGCGGTGCAGCTGATGACGGCGTCAAATTCGTGCAGACGGTCGGGTAATTCGGCCAGGTGCATCACCTCGCCACCAAAGCGGCTGGCGAGTTTTTCGCCGCGCTCCAGCGTGCGGTTGGCAATGGCGATGCTTTTCGGGTTTTTGGCCGCGAAGTGCGTGGCGCAGAGCTCAATCATCTCGCCCGCGCCGACAAACAGAATCTTCACCTGGCCCAGGTCTTCA
>CAJAFJ010000368.1 GCA_903938955.1 uncultured beta proteobacterium
GATTGATTCTGACGTTATCAAAACCTATGTGCGCCTGGGTCTGGGCGTGGGCATTGCCGCTGAAATGTCGGTGCTTGAAGTAGTGGCCGATGGGGCAAAAAGTGATCTGGTGGTGCGCCCCGCCGGGCTCTTGTTCGGCCAAAATGTGACCCGTGTTGCGTTCAAACGCGGCGCCTACCTGCGTAATTTTGTGTATAAATTTGCCGAACTGCTCAGTGACCGGCTTAGCCGTGACTTGGTGGCGCGTGCTATGTCCGGCCATGTGGATGACTATGAACTCTAAAACCCCATCACTACAAACCAAGCTGCCCGCCGTGGGCACCACCATCTTCACCGTCATGTCCACCCTGGCGGCGGAAAAAAATGCGGTCAATCTTGGACAGGGTTTTCCTGATTTCAACTGTGACCCCAAGCTGGTCGATGTGGTGACCGACGCCATGAAGCAAGGTCTGAACCAGTACCCGCCCATGACCGGCGTGGCCGTGCTGCGCGAAGCCATTGCGCAAAAAATTAAAGCACTGCATGGCCGCCAGTACAGCGCGGCCAGTGAAATCACCATCACCGCGGGCGCCACCCAGGGCATCATCACCATCATTCTGGCCATCGTGCATGCGGGTGATGAAGTGATCGTGCTGGAGCCGTGCTACGACAGCTACGTGCCCAACATTGAACTGGCCGGCGGCGTGCCGGTGCGCGTGCCCTTGACCCCAGGCACCTTCCGCCCTGACTTCGACAAAATCGCCGCAGCCATCACGCCAAAAACCCGCGCCCTCATCATCAACTCACCCCACAACCCGAGCGGCACGGTGTGGACCGAGGCCGACATGTTGCGCCTGCAGGAGTTGTTGGCACCGACCAACGTTTTACTGATCAGCGACGAAGTTTATGAACATATGGTGTTCGACGGCCAGCAACACCACAGCGCAGCACGTTTTGCCGGACTGGCAGCACGTGCCTTTATCGTGTCCAGCTTCGGTAAAACTTACCATGTCACGGGCTGGAAAGTGGGCTACGTGGCGGCCCCCGCGGCCTTGAGCACCGAGTTTCGCAAGGTTCACCAGTTCAACGTGTTTACTGTCAACACCCCGGTCCAATACGGCCTGGCCGCCTACATGGCCGACCCTACGCCCTACCTGGCTTTGCCCCTTTTTTACCAGCGTAAACGCGATCTCTTTCGCGAAGGGCTCGCGCGCACGCGCTTCAAACTGCTGCCCAGCGAAGGCACTTACTTTCAATGCGTCGATATCTCCGACGTCAGCGATTTGGGCGAGACCGAATTTTGTAAATGGCTCACGTCGGAAATCGGCGTTGCCGCCATTCCCTTGTCCGCTTTTTATGGCAACGGCTTTGACCAGCGTGTAGTGCGGTTTTGCTTTGCCAAGCAAGACGAGACTTTACGCCAAGCCTTGCAGCGCCTGCAAGCACTCTAAACACAGCTCAACATGTCGCGCACGCCGTATCGCCAACCCTGGCGATGCTGTTTTTTTTGATTTATTTAATTTTGTACGAACTAGTTAGTTATTTTTTACGTAAACAAGACTGAACAGGACTGCCTCTGCCACCAAAAAATGACTA
>CAJAFJ010000369.1 GCA_903938955.1 uncultured beta proteobacterium
CCAAGGGCTGCCGCAATGCTTGATGGACGACCAGGGGGAAGCGCCCGTGCCGCCGTCGTGTCCGGCGATCACCACGTGGTCGGCCTTGCACTTGGCCACGCCCGCGGCGATGGTGCCGACGCCGATTTCAGCCACCAGCTTGACGCTGATGCCGGCGTGCGGCGCCACGTTCTTCAGATCGTGAATCAGCTGCGCCAAGTCTTCAATCGAATAGATATCGTGGTGCGGAGGAGGGGAAATCAGACCTACGCCCGGAACGGAATGGCGCAAACGGCCGATGTATTCCGACACTTTGGTACCCGGCAGTTGCCCGCCCTCGCCCGGCTTGGCGCCCTGGGCCATCTTGATCTGAATCTGATCGGAGCTGCTCAGGTACTCGGCGGTGACACCAAAGCGGCCCGACGCCACCTGCTTGATGCGTGAACGCAACGAGTCGGTGGGCAGCAAAGGAATGTCCACTTCCACCACATCGTGCCCGATGATGTCGGCCATGGTCTGGCCTTGCTTGATCGGGATGCCTTTGAGTTCGTTACGGTAACGGGCCGGGTCTTCGCCGCCCTCGCCGGTGTTGCTCTTGCCGCCGATGCGGTTCATGGCCACGGCCAGTGTGGCGTGTGCCTCGGTGCTGATGGAGCCCAGCGACATGGCGCCAGTGGCAAAGCGCTTGACGATCTCGGCCGCCGACTCAACCTGCTCCAGCGGAATGGCCTTGGTGGGGTCAATCTTGAACTCGAACAGGCCACGCAGCGTCATGTGGCGCTTGCTTTGGTCGTTGATGATCTGGGCGTACTCTTTGTACGTGTTCCAGTTGTTGGCGCGGGTGCTGTGCTGCAGCTTGGCAATCGCATCCGGCGTCCACATGTGCTCTTCGCCACGGGCGCGCCAGGCGTACTCGCCTCCGGCATCGAGCCGGTTGGCCAGCACCGGGTCGTCGCTGAAGGCGGCCTTGTGCATGCGGATCGACTCTTCGGCAATCTCAAAGACGCCAATACCCTCGACCCGGCTGGGGGTGCCCGTGAAGTACTTGGCAATGGTCTCGCTGGAGATACCAATCGCCTCGAACAACTGCGCACCGCAGTAGCTCATGTAGGTCGACACGCCCATTTTGGACATGATCTTGGACAGGCCCTTGCCCACCGCTTTGACGTAGTTGTAAATAGCCTTCTCAGCGCTCAGATCGCCGGGCAGGTCCTGGCAGATCGTGGCCAATGTTTCCATCGCCAGATACGGGTGAACCGCTTCAGCGCCGTAACCGGCCAGCACGGCAAAGTGATGCACTTCACGCGCAGTACCGGTTTCCACCACCAGACCGGTGGTGGTGCGCAGCCCTTCGCGCACCAGATGCTGGTGAACCGCGCTCAAGGCCAGCAGTGCCGGGATGGCGATCTGCGTCGAGGTCACCGCACGGTCGCTGATGATCAAGATGTTTTTTCCACCCTTGATGGCGTCCACCGCTTCGGCGCACAGCGAGGCCAACTTGGCTTCCACACCTTCGCGGCCCCAGGCCTGCGGGTAGGTGATGTCCAGCGTGTAACTGCGGAACTTGCCTTGCGTGTGGGTCTCGATGTCGCGCAGCTTGGCCATGTCGGCAAAATCCAGTACCGGCTGGCTCACTTCCAGGCGCATCGGCGGGTTGACCTGGTTGATGTCCAGCAGGTTGGGCTTGGGCCCAATGAAGGACACCAGGCTCATCACAATCGCTTCACGAATCGGGTCGATCGGCGGGTTGGTCACTTGCGCAAACAACTGCTTGAAGTAGTTGAAGAGCGGCTTGTTTTTATCCGAGAGCACGGCCAGCGGGCTGTCGTTGCCCATTGAACCCAGCGCCTCTTCGCCGCCCACGGCCATCGGGGCAATCAGGAACTTCAGGTCTTCCTGAGTGAAACCGAACGCTTGCTGACGGTCCAGCAAACTGACATGGTCGGTGATGCGCTTGGGCTCCACACCGGCCACTGTGGCCGCCAAGGCGTTGTCGGCACGACGCTCGACAAACGTCACATCATCCAGGCGAATGCGCAAATTCTCGATCCACTGCTTGTAGGGCTTGCTGTTGGCCAGGTTGGCCTTGAGCTCTTCGTCGTCGACCATGCGGCCCTGCTCCAGATCAATCAGGAACATCTTGCCGGGCTGCAGGCGCCATTTGCGCACGATTTTGTTCTCGGGCACCGGCAGCACGCCGGACTCGGAGCCCATGATCACCAAGTCGTCGTCGGTGATGCAGTAGCGCGAGGGGCGCAGGCCGTTGCGGTCCAGCGTGGCGCCAATCTGGCGGCCGTCGGTGAACACGATGCTCGCCGGGCCGTCCCAGGGCTCGAGCATGGCGGCGTGGTATTCGTAAAAGGCCTTGCGGCGCTCGTCCATGGTGGTGTGGTTTTCCCAGGGCTCGGGAATCATCATCATCATGGCCTGGCTGATGGGGTAGCCCGCCATCGTCAGGAGTTCGAGGCAGTTGTCAAAAGTGGCGGTGTCGGACTGATCGGCAAAGCTGATGGGGTAAAGCTTTTGCAGATCGGCGGCCAGCACGGGCGAAGACATCACGCCTTCGCGCGCTTTCATCCAGTTGTAGTTGCCCTTGACGGTGTTGATCTCGCCGTTGTGCGCCACATAGCGGTAGGGGTGGGCCAGCGGCCACTCGGG
>CAJAFJ010000370.1 GCA_903938955.1 uncultured beta proteobacterium
ATTTCACCTTCGAGTAAGACATACAGATGATCGCCCTGGTCTCCCGTGTGAAACAGGGCATCGCCAGCAGGCACTGAAAGAGTTTCAAAGTAGGTCGACAGGACACCTTGATCTGCCTGAGACAAACCTGATAGCAGCACCGTATTGTTGAGTTGGGCGTGATGCCAGGCGGCAGCCTCTTCGGGAGATACGGCATCAGCCAGAAGCATATCCTCGGCGTACTCCAGCGCCCGGTCAGTATCCGCAAACAAGTGCTTTGCCGGAAGCGAATCATAGAGGCCATAGGCCCGCAATGCCTGTTCCGTGCGTTTCTTTCCGGTGACATGGGCCAATAACAGTTGGCAACCCTGCAAATTCAAGGCGCGGTACATCTGGCCAATAATCTGAACGCCAGTTGCATCCCAGTCACGCACCCGGCGGCAATCCAAAATAACAAAGGATGCGGTGTGATGATGTGACTCAACCAAGGTACGTAATCGATCCGCTGTGCCAAAGAACAGGGCGCCTTCAAGAACAATCACATGAATACGATGGCCTTCTTTCTCCAAATGATTTTCCAGAGCACCGGAACGAACCTTCAATGAGCGTTTTTTCTCGCAGGTGTAACTGTTGCGGACAAAAGATTTGGACATTCGCTTGAGGAATAGGCCCATCGTTAAAATGACGCCGACACCGACAGCAACAACTGGACTCATCCAAAGCATGCCGAGGGTCATCACCGTAATTACGATGATGTTCTCACGCACCTCGCCGCGTTCATTCCCTTTGTGGAAGCGTTCGAATTGTTCAAGGCTCCATGGGTCAATCATCACAATGGCTGAATGAATCAAGATGCCAGCCATCACTGCCATCGGCACCATGGAAATCCACGGACTGACGGCAACAATGATGAACAGCATGATCAGGCCATTAAAGAATGCCGCACGACGTGACGTCGCCCCGCCACGAAAGTTGGCCATTGCTCTTCCAGCATTGGCAGAACTGGTCGTGCCACCACACAAAGAAGCAATGATGTTGCCCAAACCAAAGCCGATCAACTCACGATTTGAGTCATGGCGACTTTGCGACAGAACATCCAGCGCCACGCCCGTCATCAGCGTTTGTACCGCACATGTAATCGAAACCAATGCTGCCGCCGCAACAATTTGTCCCCACGGCGGGGGTCGGGGGTTCGAAGCCCTCGCCGCGCACCATAAGAATTCACTTTGAACCCGCACAGTCATTGGCTCTGCGGGTTTTTTGTCGGCTCGATTTTCTGGCTGGTGCAAGCAATGCCTCATTTATTTGAAAAATGCCTTTTTACGCTGTGCACCGTAGCATTCAGAAACTATGAGCCTTAGGGGCTCTTTTTGATCCAGCCGATTTCGACAGCGGTATCGTGTCCGACTATTGTTTCGTCGAGGCCGGCGGGGATGTTGGCTTCGGTTTCGCTGATCGGCGTGCGTCCCGCCATGATTTCGGCATAGCGTTGTGGCAGGCGAGGGCTTTGGTCGGGGTCAGCGTAGCCTTGCGGGTAAATGGGTTGCAGGCTGGTTAGATCGTATTTGTCGGATGCGCCAAAGGTATGCAGTAGTTCGTGGGTAATGACGACTGCGTTTTGCCGCTGCTGGTTACGGTTGGCAAAGGCGTGAATCAGCCCGATCTGGCCTTTGCCGAGGCCGACTGAGTGGGCGAGGCGGGGCGTC
>CAJAFJ010000371.1 GCA_903938955.1 uncultured beta proteobacterium
AACTCGGCCACATCAGAGAATCCGAAGGTGGCTGCGCCGCCCTTCACGGAGTGCGCGCACCGAAAGATCCCATTTAACTCTTCATCATCGGCGGTCTCTAGATTGAGAGTAAGCAGCATCTGCTCCATCAGATCCAGATTTTCCCCAGCCTCTTCAAAAAAGATTTGATAAAACTGACTCAGGTCAAAGTCAGCCCCTGAGCTACTACTTTCTTGATGCGCTTCCGACATATCACTCTCCAATATTGCTTTAATTCTGCCTGCAAATTCTTGACGAATTACTTGATCACTTTTTTAATCACATCAAGTAACCGGGCGGGATCAAACGGTTTGACCAACCAACCTGTGGCACCTGCGGCGCGCCCGGCTTGCTTCATCAGGTCACTGGACTCCGTGGTCAGCATCAGAATGGGAACCGTTTTAAATTGAGGGTGCTCCCGCAGCTTGCGGGTCAAGCCAAGGCCATCAAGCCGGGGCATGTTCTGATCGGTCAAGACCAGATCAAATGACTGTGCCTTGGCTTTTTCGTAAGCGTCAACGCCATCCACTGCTTCCACCACCTGGTAACCAGCCCCGGTTAAAGTGAACGACACCATCTTGCGCATGGACGGCGAGTCGTCAACAGCGAGTATTAAAGGCATTAGTTGCTCCAACAATTTCAGTTGTAAATAAATGAATGGGACACGTTAAAACAGCTCGATGGAGCCGGCATACATTTCGTCTTGCGTCACCGGATTGGGGCGCTCTGGCACATCTTCAACAAAAGGCACCGCCTCCCCGTCTTCCAGCCCCATGGACTCGGACGCCAAACGGTAAGCGCAACCCTGAAGTATTTTGGACGTGTGCGTGATCAACTGGGAGGCCATATCCTGAAACTGCAACTCGGTCACAGCCGCCCGTAATGCGCTTCGAACTTCGTCCAAGGCCTTGGACTCGACCAACAAGGGATCTGCAAGATTGGCACTGGCGCGGGTAAAGCGCTCCATCAAATTATTCATTGTATGGGCCAAAAGTCCATCCAACCGGCTCAAATCATGCACAACAACCAGGAGCGAATCCTGCACCTCGGCCACCAGCATGACCGGCAACTGCACCGAGGGAACTGAAGATATTGTTTGATCAGGTTGCATTCTTGTATCCAATCTCATCGCCGACCATCGCACAAGCCACAGTTAATAAGAGCGCATCCGTTTTAAGTTGGCTCAGGTTATCAGAATTATCCCAACAATTGGATACATTCAATGCGACCAAAACAAAATTGAACGCCAATAGGAGCGACATGGACCGGTCTGACTCGACGGGCAACGATCGGGGACAATGAAAGGAATCATCATGCAAGAAGAACACGCCAGCGCCAACCCGATACGAATCCTGCATTTGGAAGATTCGGCGGTTGACCATGCGCTGGTGCAACGGGCTTTGAGCAAGTCCGGCGACCGGTACGACATGGAGCGGGTCGAGTCACTGGATGAGTTCCAACGACTCGTTCAGACGCACAACTTTGACGTCATCCTCGCCGATTACAGACTGCCCGGTTTCACCGCACTGGACGCCTGGCAAGTCCTGCTGCAGTGCGTCCCTCACCCACCGCCTTTTATCTTGTTGTCTGGCGCGATTGGCGAGCCCGCAGCCGTTTCAGCCATCAAAATGGGGATGAGCGACTACCTGGCCAAAGACGACCTGGGTAAATTGGCACTGACAATTCGCCGCTCGCTGGAAGTTCACAGCATCAAACGCGCCAAAGAAGTGGCAGACACCGAACTGGCCGCCTCGGAGCGGCGGCTGGCGGATTTTGCCGAACACTTGCAGTCCACCATTGAGCAAGAACGCGCCGCAACGGCCCGCGAAATTCATGACGACATCGGCGGCTCGTTGGCCGCGGTGAAGTTTGACCTGTCCTGGATCAGCCGGCACACCGACGACCCACAGACCTTGGGCCACATCACCGCCGCCACAGAAATGCTTCAGCATGCCCTGGAGGCCAGCCAGCGCATCATGATGAACTTGCGGCCCGCCATTCTGGACCAGGGCCTGGTGGCCGCGATTCAGTGGCTGGCGCTGGGATTTTCCAAACGCACCGGCATTGACACAACGGTTCATGCCGCGCCGGAGCAAACCCCCCTGCCCAAGGCCATTCAGCTGGTGGCGTACCGAACCGCGCAAGAGGCGTTGACGAATATTTCAAAGTACGCCAACTGCGATCAAGTCACCATTGAGCTCGCCGACACAGAAGGCGTCCTGACGCTGGAAGTCAAGGACAATGGCGTGGGCATTTCTTCCACCGAACTGAACAAGCCGAAATCGTTTGGCCTTCGCGGTTTGCGCGAGCGGGCGAAAACAGTGGGTGGCTGGCTGGACGTCAGCACCCACCTCAACAAGGGGACCTCCATCATTCTTTCTGTGCCCTTGTCGCCACTTCAGACGGATACCAACCCGATAGAGGATTGAAATGATTCGAGTTATTCTTTGCGACGATCACGCCATGGTTCGCCGGGGCATTCGGGACACGCTGTCTGAAGCCGTTGACATTCAAGTGGTCGGCGAAGCCGGCAGTTACGCTGAGGTGCGTGAAGCCATGCGCGCCACGCCGTGCGACGTGCTGGTGCTGGACCTGAATCTGCCCGGCCGGGGAGGACTGGAAGTGTTGAGCAGCTTGCGGGAGGTCGACTCGCCCATCAAGGTGTTGATCGTCTCCATGTACCCGGAAGACCAGTACGCCATCCGCTGCTTGCGCGCCGGCGCCCAAGGCTACCTGAACAAAGCGGGCGAACCCGGTGATCTCATCACGGCCGTGCGCACCGTGGCGCAGGGCCGCAAGTACGTCACACCCGATGTCGCACACATGCTGGTCGAGAGCCTGAGCACCCCCGAAAACCAAACCCTGCATGCGGCACTGTCTGAGCGCGAGCTTCAGACCTTGCTCAAAATTGCCTCCGGCAAGCGCCTGTCCGACATCGCGGAAGAACTCATGCTCAGCCCCAAAACCGTCAGCGTCTACCGCGCTCGCGTGCTGGAAAAACTAAAACTCACCAACAACGCCGAATTAACGGTGTACGCCATTCGCAACGAACTGGTGTAATTCCGTTTTCAGATCAATAGGAGATTAGGCGCGAAGCCGCAGACAGTGCTTTAGCACGGCAAGGCGAAGTAACGACATATCGTATTGATCTGGAAATGGAATAAGCCCCAGGCGTCCCGAGCGCGTTAACTACCGGCAAAAATATCAATCGCCCGCTGCATCAGTGCCATCAGAGGCTGATCCAGCATCGGCAAGGTTACGGCGACGCCGATGAAGCCCACGGTGAGCGTGACGGGGAAACCAATCGCAAAGATATTCATTTGGGGCGCCACGCGCGACACGATCCCGAGGGCAAGATTGACAAACATCAGCATGCCGACCATGGGCAGCGAGATCCAAAGCCCACTGGCAAAAATGTCAGCCCCCAGCTCGTACAGTTTCATTTGCTTTAAAGCCTCCAGAAAATTCTGATCCACCGGGAATTTCTCAAAACTTTTGATGACCGCCATCAGCACCATGAGATGGCCATTCATGGCAATGAACACAAACGAGGCCATATTGCCAAAAAATTTCCCCACGGCACCGGACTGAGCGTTCAGGGCTGGGTTAAAAAACGAGGCAAAGCCCAAACCCATTTGAAAACCGATGACTTCCCCGGCCAGCTCGAATGCGGCAAAAACCAAGCGCACGGTGAACCCGATGGCCAGCCCAATCCCCACTTGCTGAATCACCGCGCCCATGGCGTCGGGCCCCGTGATGCTGATCACCGGTTGCCCCTGCAAACTGGGCTGCGCGGCGAACGCCACAAAAAAGGCCAGGGCGATCTTGGCACGCGTCGGAAAAGATTTTGAAGAAAAAATGGGGGCGGCCGTGAACACCGCCAACACACGTAAAAACGGCCAAAGAATGGGCGACAGCCAAGCCATCAGCTGAGCTTCGGTCAGGTTGATCACAGCGACCGGACCCCGCTCACATCACGACGGAAGGAATGGCTTCAATGGTGCGGCGAATGTACTCAACCAGCATGTTCAGCATCCAGGGGCCAGCGATGGCAAACACCGCGATAGCGGCCAGCAACTTGGGGACGAAAGCCAGTGTCGCCTCATTGATCTGGGTCACAGCCTGGAAAAGACTGACCAGCAAGCCGACCACCAGCACCACCCCCAACACCGGAGCGGACACCATCAACAACATCAACAGAGCTTCCTGACCCATAGTCAGAACCATTTGTGCATTCACGGACAACTCCTAGGTCACAAAACTGGCGGCCAGGGAGCCGATCAGCAAGTTCCAGCCATCCGCCAGGACAAACAACATCAGCTTGAAGGGCAAGGCCACCA
>CAJAFJ010000372.1 GCA_903938955.1 uncultured beta proteobacterium
GAGGCCAGCGTGCCCCGCGCCATCTGGCACAAAGACCAGACCGACGAAGCGCTGTTGAAAAAGCTGCTGGAAGACCAGCTGCGCTGGACCGGCAGCCGCCGTGCCCGCGAACTGCTGGACGACTGGGCCAACGCCCGCGCCAAGTTCGTCAAAGTGTTCCCCAATGAGTACAAACGTGCTTTGGGTGAAATCAATGCAAAAAAAGTGGCCTCCGCGCAAGCTCAGACTGACAAGTCAGCTAGCAAAAAAGCGGCCACTGCCAAGTAATCCCTCGACCGATCAAAGGAATCAGCATCATGGGAAAAGTCACTGGCTTCATGGAGATCGAGCGCATCGAAGAAGGCTACAAGCCCCCTGTCGAGCGCTTGAAGAATTACAAAGAATTTGTGCTCGGATTGAGCGAATCGCAGGCCAAATTACAGGCTGCACGCTGCATGGACTGCGGTACGCCGTTTTGTAACAGCGGCTGCCCGGTCAATAACATCATTCCGGATTTCAATGACCTGGTGTACCAGGGCGACTGGAAGAACGCGATTGACGTGCTGCACAGCACCAACAACTTCCCCGAGTTCACGGGCCGCATCTGCCCGGCGCCGTGCGAGGCGGCGTGTGTGCTCAATGTGAATGACGACGCGGTTGGCATCAAGTCCATTGAGCACGCCATCATCGACCGTGCCTGGGCTGAGGGCTGGGTGTTGGCACAGCCCGCCAAGCACAAGACCGGTAAAAAGGTCGCGGTGGTGGGCTCCGGCCCGGCTGGTATGGCGGCGGCACAACAGTTGGCGCGTGTTGGCCACGCCGTCACCTTGTTCGAGAAGAATGACCGCGTGGGCGGCTTGCTGCGCTACGGTATTCCTGATTTCAAGATGGAAAAATCGCACATCGACCGCCGCGTTGAGCAGTTGCAAAAAGAAGGTGTGACGATTCGCACTGGTGTCCTGATTGGCGAAATGCCCAAGGGTTCCAAGGTCACCAACTGGGCCAAGGAAAGCATTTCGGCCGCCCAGTTGCAAAAAGACTTTGACGCGGTGATTCTCACCGGCGGTTCCGAGCAGTCGCGCGATTTGGCGGTGCCCGGGCGCGATCTGGACGGCGTTCATTTCGCCATGGAATTTTTGCCCCAGCAAAACAAGGTCAATGCGGGCGACAAGCTCAAGGGCCAGTTGCGCGCGGATGGCAAGCACGTCATCGTCATTGGCGGTGGCGACACCGGCTCCGATTGCGTCGGCACCAGCAACCGCCATGGCGCCGCCAGCGTCACCCAATTTGAGGTGATGCCGCAGCCCCCGGTGGAAGAAAACCGCCCCATGACCTGGCCCTACTGGCCGCTGAAGCTGCGCACCAGCTCCAGCCATGACGAAGGCTGCACCCGCGAGTTCGCCATTTCCACCAAGGAATTCATCGGCGAAAAGGGCAAGGTCACCGGCCTCAAGACCGTTCACATCGAGTTCAAAGACGGCAAGATGGTCGAGATTGCCGGCACCGAGAAAACTTACCAGGCTGATCTGGTCTTGCTGGCGATGGGCTTTGTCAATCCGGTGGCGACCGTGCTGGAGTCTTTCGGTATCGACAAGGACGCGCGTGGCAATGCCAAAGCAACGACCGAGTTCACCGGAGGCTACGCCACCAACGTGCCCAAGGTGTTTGCTGCGGGCGATATCCGCCGCGGACAAAGCCTGGTGGTGTGGGCGATCCGTGAAGGCCGCCAGGCGGCGCGATCGGTCGACGAGTTCCTGATGGGATGCAGCGATTTGCCGCGTTAAAAAATGGTAAAGCAGCCGGCTTGCGGGCTGGCTGCAGAACCGCTTTAGGTGTAATCCCTTATGATCCAAGGGCCGGGCAGTCCCCGGCCTTTGCTATTTATCCCTCATAAAAATGAAATTTTGCGGGGCAGGCCGCCGCTTCGCACCGTGAAGTCCGCCTTGCCCTCCATCGTCAATGTCCGTCTCAACTTCTGAATCTCTTGTCGAATTGCGTGACCTCACCTTTGGTTATGGTGAGCGCGTCATTCTGGACAACATTTCCCTGTCCGTGCCGCGTGGCAAGGTGACGGCTTTGATGGGTGCCTCAGGTGGCGGCAAGACGACGATTTTGCGGCTCATCGGCGGACAAAGTCGGGCGCAGTCGGGCCAACTGCTGTTTGATGGGCAAGACGTCACGCCCATGAACCAAAAACAACTGTACGCCGCACGCCGCCGTATGGGCATGTTGTTTCAATTTGGCGCCTTGTTTGCAGATTTGTCAGTGTTTGACAACGTGGCGTTTCCGCTGCGCGAGCACACCGATTTGTCCGAAGCCCTGATTCGCGACATCGTGCTCATGAAGCTCAATGCCGTGGGATTGCGCGGCGCGCGCGACCTGATGCCCAGTGACCTGTCGGGCGGCATGGCGCGGCGTATTGCCTTGGCGCGTGCCATTGCGCTGGACCCCGAATTGGTCATGTACGACGAGCCGTTTTCCGGACTCGATCCGATTTCGCTCGCCATTGCGGCCCGCCTGATTCGCGAGTTGAATGACTCGATGGGCCTGACCAGCATTTTTGTCTCGCACGAGCTGGAGCAAACCTTTGCGCTGGCCGATCATGTGATTATTTTGGCCAACGGGAAAATTGCGACCCAAGGCACGCCTGAGCAGGTGCGTCAAAGCAGCGATCCGCTGGTCTACCAGTACGTCAATGCCTTGCCGGACGGCCCCGTGCGCTTTCATTACCCGGGCCCCAGCGTGGATGAAGATTTTGGATCGGGAGGTGCGCCATGAGTTGGTACAAACCAGGTGACGTCGGATTTTCCGTGCGCAGTCAATTGGCCGATATGGGGCACGGTGCCCGGTTGTTCGTTCGGCTCCTCGGCACGCTGGTCAGCAGCTTCAAGCGCTTTGGGTTGATTCGTGACCAGATTCATTTTTTGGGCAACTATTCGCTGGCCATCATTGCCGTGTCCGGTCTGTTCGTCGGTTTTGTTTTCGGTTTGCAGGGTTACTACACCTTGCAGCGCTATGGCTCATCCGAAGCGCTGGGTCTGCTGGTCACGCTCAGTCTGGTACGGGAACTGGGGCCGGTCGTCACGGCTTTGCTCTTTGCCGGCCGGGCTGGCACGTCGCTGACGGCCGAGATTGGCCTGATGAAGGCGGGCGAGCAAATCAGCGTCATGGAAATGATGGCGGTTGACCCGGTGCTGCGTATTTTGGCGCCCCGGTTCTGGGCCGGTGTGATCACCATGCCCTTGCTGGCCGCCGTTTTCAGTGCCATGGGCATTATTGGCGGCTGGGTGGTGGGCGTGCTCATGATTGGCGTCGATGCCGGTTCGTTCTGGAGCCAGATTCAGGGTGGCGTCGACGTCTGGCAAGACGTGGGCAATGGTGTTATCAAAAGTATTGTGTTTGGGTTTACGGTGACATTTGTTGCGCTCTTGCAGGGCTTTGATGCCCAGCCCACGCCTGAAGGCGTGGCGAGCGCCACCACAAAAACCGTGGTGGTCGCGTCGCTGGCCGTGCTGGGTCTGGATTTCATCCTGACGGCCATGATGTTTACTATTTGAGAGAAGGAAGTTTGATGCAGCGTTCTAAGAATGATGTTTGGGTCGGTATTTTTGTACTGATTGGTGCCGTGGCCATCCTGTTTTTGGCCTTGCAATCCGCCAATTTGCTGACCTTGAGTTTCCAGAAAACCTATTCGGTCAGTGCCAAGTTTGACAACGTGGGTGGTCTCAAGCCCAAAGCCGCCGTGCGCAGCGCCGGTGTGGTGGTCGGGCGGGTCGAAAAAATTGTGTTTGATGACAAAACTTTTCAGGCGCGCGTCACGGTGGGTCTGGAGAGCCAATACGCCTTCCCCAAAGACAGTTCCCTGAAAATTCTGACCAGTGGCCTGCTGGGTGAACAATACCTGGGCATTGAAGCCGGTGCTGACGACAAGACGCTGGCAGGCGGTGACACGATCTCCAGCACCCAATCGGCCATGGTGCTGGAAAGCCTCATTAGCCAGTTTTTGTACAGCAAGGCCGCAGAGGTCAGCGCTTCAGACGTGAGTAAAGACGGCAAATGAAAAAAATAGCCCATGCATTCCTGATCACTTTGGCTCTTTCGGGGTGTGAGATC
>CAJAFJ010000373.1 GCA_903938955.1 uncultured beta proteobacterium
CCACAGTGGGCTTTGCCGACTACAAAGCACGCATGAAGGACGGCCAGGACGCGATTTACTACATCACAGCTGACACCCTGGCTGCCGCCAAAAACAGCCCGCAGCTGGAAGTGTTCAAGAAAAAGGGCATCGAAGTGCTGCTGATGACCGACCGCGTGGACGAGTGGGCGCTGAACTACCTGCAAGACTTTGACAGCACGCCGCTGCAGTCCGTCGCCAAGGGTGCCGTGGACCTGGGCACGCTGCAAGACGAAACGGAAAAGAAAGCCGCGGAAGAAGCGGCCGAGACCTTCAAGCCCTTGCTGGCCAAGCTGAAAGAAGCACTGAAAGACAAGGCGCAAGACGTGCGCGTGACGACCCGTCTGGTCGACAGCGCCGCCTGCCTGGTGGTGCAAGACGACGGCATGAGCACGCAACTGGCGCGCATGCTGAAGCAAGCCGGTCAAGCGGCACCGGACGTGAAACCGGTGCTGGAAGTGAACGCCGAACACCCGTTGGTGAAAAAGCTGGACGGCTCAGTTCACTTCAACGACCTGGCGCACATTCTGTTCGACCAGGCCTTGTTGGCAGAAGGCGGCATGCCGGCGGACCCGGCGGCTTATGTGAAACGGGTGAATGCGCTGCTGGTTTGATGCACAACGCCAGATCGGGCGTCAACCCGAGTCCATTGCATAGATAAGGGCGCAACAGCGGCGCCCGTGCAAAAGCAAAAAAAGCCCCGCCAGTCACACCGACTGGCGGGGCTTTTTCTTTAGCCGTTCAGCCGGGCGTACTCACACCACCAGCGGCGCTTCCTGCATGGCTTCCAACTGCTCTTCGAGCATCTGCACCTGGCCACGCCAATAGTCGCTGGAGCCAAACCAGGGGAAGTTGATGGGAAAGGTGGGATCTTCCCAGCGCCGGGCCAGCCAGGCGCTGTAGTGGATCAGGCGCAGGGTGCGCAGCGGCTCGATCAGCGCCAGTTCGCGCCGGTCAAACTCGCGGAATTGTTCGTAGCCGTCAACCAGCGTGCCGAGTTGGCGACTGCGCTGCTGGCGGTCGCCACTGAGCAGCATCCACAGGTCTTGCACGGCGGGGCCGCTGCGGGCGTCGTCCAGGTCGACAAAGTGCGGGCCCGGCCCGGCGCTGGCGGGCGACTCTAGCGGCGTCCACAAAATATTGCCCGGATGGCAGTCGCCATGCAGGCGGATCAACTTGATGGGCTCGGCATAAGGGTCTTGAGCGCCGCCGGTGCCCGCCAGGCAAGGGTGGGCTGCGATGGCCTCAATCGCCTTTTGCGAGGTCTTGGCCCACGCCGATTGCACATCCAGCGGCACTTTGTCGTTGGCCAGCAGCCATTCGCGCGAGTCGATGGCGAAGCTTTGCAGGTTCAGCGCCGGACGGTGGGCAAACGGTTTGGCGGCGCCCACGGTGTGAATGCGCGCCAAAAAGCGGCCAATCCACTCCAGCACGTCGGGGTCGTCCAGCTCGGGCGGGCGCCCGCCCCGGCTCGGGCTGACGCTGAAGGCAAAACCGGCAAAGTGGTGCAGCGTGCTGCCGTGCAGCACGCGGGGCCCGACCACCGGAATTTCCGCGTCCATCAGCTCTTTAGAGAACGCGTGCTCTTCCAGAATTTGCGCCTCGCTCCAGCGCGCGGGGCGGTAAAACTTGGCGACCACGGCTGGGCCGTCTTCCAGGTGCAGCTGGTAAACGCGGTTCTCATAAGAACTCAGCGCGAGCTGGCGGCCATCGCCGTACAGGCCGACGCTGGCCAGCGCGTCCATGACGACGTCGGGGGTGAGCGACTCAAACGCGTGAAGACCGGGTGAGGTGGGGTGATGTGACTGCATGCCTGCATTGTCGCGCCTACTCGCTTGGCGACACAGCTGGAGATCCGCCTCTAAATCGCCCCCCTGATTTACGTTACCGTACAGCCTTGGCGCACCCCGAATGTCCGGCACCGTGCGCGGAGAAATTTATGCTTGACTACATCATCATTGGCGGCGGATCGGCCGGGTGCGTACTGGCCGCGCGGCTGACGGAAAACCCCGACATCCAGGTCGCCCTGCTCGAAGCCGGGCAGGAGGACCGCAGCGTGCTGATCCACTGCCCGGCGGGCTTGGCCGTGATGGCCAAAACCGGCTACGCCAACTGGGGGTTCATGACCGAACCCCAAGCCGGTCTGAACGGGCGCAACGGCTATCAGCCACGCGGCAAGGTGCTGGGCGGCTCCAGCTCGATCAACGCCATGGTCTACACCCGTGGGCACCGCGCCGATTACGACCACTGGGCGGCACAAGGCAACCCCGGCTGGGGCTATGACGATGTACTGCCCTACTTCAAACGCGCCGAACACAACGAGCGCGGGGCCGATGCCTTCCACGGCGCCGACGGTCCGCTCAATGTGATGGATTTACGCAGCCCAAACCGCTTTGGCCCGCTGTTTGTGCAAGCCGGGCAAGAAGCCGGATTCGCCCGCAACGACGACTTCAACGGAGCCAATCAGGAGGGCGTCGGCCCGTACCAGGTCACGCATCAAAACGGCGAGCGCGACAGCGCGGCCAAAGCGTACCTGACTCCCCAGCAGGCACGCCCCAACCTGCACGTCTACACCGGTGCGCACGCTACGCGTCTGTTGCTGGAGCGCAAACGCGCTGTTGGCGTCGAATTTCTGCATGAAGGCGAACTCAAACAACTCAAGGTCACGCGCGAAGTGCTGCTGTGCGCGGGGGCCTTGCAATCGCCCCAACTCCTCATGTTGTCCGGCATTGGGCCCCACGCCCACCTGCTGGAAAACGCAATTGCCACCGTGCATGACTTGCCCGGCGTAGGCCAAAACCTGCACGACCACCCGGACGTGGTGCTGGTGGTGGATGCGCCGCGTGAGAAAGACCTGTTTGGCCTGTCACTCAGTGGCCTGGTGCGCACCCTCAAGGGGATTTTTGAATGGCGCAATCACCGCAGCGGCCCCCTCACCAGCAACTTCGCCGAGGCCGGTGGCTTCATCAAGAGCCAGCCGGGCGAAGCCATCCCCGACCTGCAACTGCACTTTGTGGTGGGCAAACTGATCAACCATGGCCGCAGCACCCTGCTGGGGCACGGCTACTCGTGCCATGTGTGCCTGTTGCGACCGCGCAGCCGGGGCAGCGTCACGCTGGCCAGCAAAGACCCGCTGGAGGCACCGCAGATCGACCCCAACTTTTTGGGCGACCGCGACGACATGGAGCGCATGGTGCGGGGCGTCAAGCTGGTGCGCCACCTACTGGCCCAGCCGGCCTTGGCCCGCCACGGCGGCAAGGAGCTGAAAGCCTCGGCCTGCGCGCAGACTGACGCACAAATCGAGCATTTCATCCGTGACCACGCCGACACCATTTACCACCCGGTCGGCAGTTGCCGCATGGGCAAGGGTCCGCTGGATGTGGTGGATGCCGAATTGCGCGTGCGCGGGATCGACGCCCTGCGCGTTGTGGATGCGTCCATCATGCCGCGTATCGTGGGCGGCAACACCAACGCACCGGTGATCATGATTGCCGAAAAAGCCGCCGACATGATCAAGGCAGCACAATCGCTGAGGATTTGATCGAAGTTGAGTTTTTGGGTGAAAATGAACCGCGATCTTACAAATTACCCAGAATGTTACATGGATCAAACAAAAAAAACACTTTTGGAACAATTGCAAATCAACGAGTTTGAAATTGCAAGGCGCAAACAATTGCTGTGCTTCTCAGAGACAGATGCAGAGCTTCTACGCTCCTGCAAAGGGCTGGTGACGGAGCACATCGACAGCATCGTGGCTGACTTTTATACCAAGCAGACCGCGATTGAGGAGATCGATTTATTGATCGGCGACGCCGACACGCTGACACGGTTGCACTCGGCGCAGCGCGGCTATGTCCTGAGCCTGTTTGAAGGTTATTACGATGTCGAGTACGTCAACAACCGTCTGCGTATCGGCATGGTTCACAAACGCATTGGCGTTGAACCCAAACTGTATCTATCGGCAGTAAAAACGCTAAAGGACACCATCAACGCCGCACTGGATGTGTACATTGAAGACAAGCTACACCTGCGCGAAGTGCTCTGCGCCCTCGACAAGCTGCTTTATTTTGATACCACCCTGATTTTTGACACCTACATTCGTGCTCTGCTGACCGAGGTGGAGTCGGCCAAAGACAAAGCCCTGAGCTACGCGCAGGAACTGGAATCAAAAGTGGCCGACAGGACCCGCCAACTGGAGGAACTGTCCCAGCACGACTCGCTCACCGGCCTGTTCAACCAGCGCTCGTTAAACGACAGTTTGCGCCGTGAACTGGCGACCGCCAAGCGTCAAAAAAAGGCCTTCTCGCTGGCTTACTTTGACATTGATCACTTCAAAAACATCAACGACACCAAGGGCCATTTCGCAGGCGACGAAGTGCTACGCCTGATCGGCGAAGCCATGCGCAGCGCCTGCCGCGAAATCGACATCCCCTGCCGCTACGGTGGGGACGAGTTTTGCCTGGTGTTACCAGACTGCACCCTGGCCGATGCCGAGGTCGTTTGCCAGCGTTTGTTCGAAGAGTTTTCTGGTCAAATTTCCGACGTGACGATCAGCATCGGGATCACCCAGACCGGGCCGCTTAAATTTGTAGAACCAGACGAACTGCTCCGGCAGGCAGATGCCAAGATGTATGAAGCCAAGGGCTACCCTGGCTTCAAAATCTGCTATTGACGCAAATTTAACCCGGGGAAACGCGGCCCCATCGCCAACAGCTCAACAAGGGCTTACTTCTTGGCCGACATTCCGTTCTCACGCGCCATGCGGCTCATGATCACGCTCACGGCGACGCGGGTGGCGCCGACCATGCGGGCGATTTCGGTGTTGTTCAGCCAGCGATCGGTGTCCACCCCGATGGCCTTGCAGTGGCGCAGTACGGCGTGGATGCGCCCCTCCAGGTCGCCGCGCATCAGCTCCACTTGCAGGCTGGCAGAGACCAGACGCTGCGCCATCTTGCGCGTGATGGCCAGCGCAAATAGCGGGTTTTGCAGCATACAAGCCAGAAAATCATCACTGCCCAGACGAATCACCTGGCACGGCGTCAGTGCCACGATGGAGGCGGATCGCCCCCGATCCAGCAGTGTGGCCACTTCCCCCACCATGTCTCCCGGCCCCACCAAGGACAGCATGACCTGCTGGCGTCGGCCCACCCGGCGCTCGGCCACACCGTCTGCTGGCTCGGTGTGAACAAGGGCGTCCCCGCGCATGACCTTGAGGCAACCGGAGATGATGAAGTAGACCGACTTGGTCTTCTCGTCCTGCCGAACGAGGGTCTGGCCCGCGTCGTAAACCTGCCAATCCACCACCGTGGCCAGCTTGACAAGCGTGGCGTCTGGCAGGTCAGCCAACAGCGGCGCGGTTCGCAAGGTGGTTGAGGTGGGCCGCGGCAGGGTATGACCGTTGTGCATGTCGGGCCGTTCCACGCTGCCAATGGCCTCGCCCAGCAGGGCCACCAATTCCTCGCAGCGCCAGGGCTTGGGTACAAAACGATGGATATGGGCCGCATCCACCATGCGCAGCATGGCATCGGTGTCGCTGCGGCCGCTGAGCACGAGCCGGGCGCATTGGGGCTGGATGGCCGCAAAAGCTTTCACGAACGCGATACCGTCCATGCTCGGCATGTGCAGGTCGGAAATGACGGCATCCAGGCGGTGCGTCTTGGCATGGGCCAAGGCCGCCAGCGGATCAGTAAAAGCAACGACCTTGTACCCCGCTACCCCATTCGTGGTGCTGGCCAGCTGAGTTTTCATCAAGCGGTGGATGCTGCTGTCGTCATCCAGGATCAGAACTTTTTTATACTTTGTTGTGGCCAATCGCGCACCTGACTTTGTTTCGTTTTGCGTTGTAAGACATTGCTTTTACTGAACAATCTTACCTACAAATACAAAGCCGCCCAGGTTCACGACCAGCACGCCCCACTAGCAAGCGCGGCTGATCAGCTTATCCCATGCTTGCCCAAGCTCACGCGCTTGGCCTGCAAGCCATCGCCGCCAGACTCAGGAATGAACTGAACCGTGCTGCCCATCTGCACATGCTCAAAGGGCGTGCTGGCCACGTTGTCGCGGCTGAAATAGTACTCATCGCCCACAAGGGTGCGGATAAAGCCAAAACCGCCTTTGTCATCCAGACGCACGATCTCGCCATGCAAGGGCTGAGCACCTTGCGTATCAGTCCGCCGTCAGACGCCCAGTGCGACACGCGGACTTTGATGAATCACAGCTTGGCAAATGATTCAAGTCACGATAATTTTCACAGGCATGGACTACGATGACAACGCAGCGTCGTGAACCCATCGTTGGCTGAAATGGCCCCCAACCATGGAGCCCGCCCGAGTCAGCGCGACGCTGAGTTCGAAGGACCGATCCGGAGAAATGCCCATGAAAACGAATGTGAAGACGGCCCTCACGTCAGCCTTGGTGCTGGTGGCTGCGGTCACCGCTTTATGGACATGGGCGCCTTGGCGTGCCCAGGGTTTGGGGGCGGGTTTCATCAGTGGCAACGGGCGCATTGAAGCGACCGAGATCGCCATTGCCACCCGGCTTGCCGGACGGGTCGAAAAAATACTGGTCGCTGAGGGGGCGTTTGTCAAAGCCGGTCAGCCGCTCGCCCAGATGCAGATCGAGAGCCTGCAAGCCCAGCGCGACGAGGCACTGGCCCGGCTGCAGCAGGCACAGCAGGCGGTCAGCGGCGCTGAAGTTCAGGTCGCCCTGCAGGAGAGCAATTACCAGGCGGCGCTGGCGGTGGTCGCCCAACGCGACAGCGACTTGGACACGGCGCAGCGCCGCCTGCCGCGCTCGGAAAAACTGGCACAGGACGGCTTCTTTTCCAGCCAGCTGCTGGACGATGACCGCGCCAAAGTGCGCAGCTTGCAGGCCAGCGTGTCAGCGGCCCAGGCGCAAGCCAAAGCCGCCCAGGTCGGTATCTCGGCGGCCCGCAACCAGATTGCGGGTGCGCAGGCCAATGTGCGGGCCCTGGAAGCCACGCTGGCCCGGATTGACGTGGAATTGGCAGACAGCGAACTCAAGGCGCCGCGTGACGGACGCGTGCAGTTCCGGGTCGCCCAACCGGGTGAGGTGTTGGGTGGCGGCGGTCGCGTGCTCAATCTGGTGGACTTGTCCGACGTGTACATGACTTTTTTCTTGCCCGAAACCGTTGCCGGGCGCGTGGCCCTGGGCAGCGAGGTGCGGATTGTGTTGGATGCCGCGCCGCAATTTGTGATTCCAGCCAAAGTGTCTTTTGTAGCGAGCACGGCGCAATTCACACCCAAGACGGTGGAGACCGCCAGCGAGCGACAAAAACTTATGTTCCGGGTTCGGGCCCAGATTGACCCCGACTTGCTGCAACGGCATCTGGCACAGGTCAAAACCGGTTTGCCCGGGGTGGCCTGGCTCAAGCTGGACCCCAACGTACCCTGGCCCGCGCAACTAGTCGTTAAGGCGGACCCGTGAACTCGCTGGCCGCGTCTGCGCCGGTAGCGCGTCTTGAGGGAGTGACGCTGCGCTACAAAAAAACCACGGCCCTGGCCGATGTCACGCTGGCGATTCCCGCCGGATGCATGGTGGGGCTGATTGGACCGGACGGTGTCGGCAAGTCGAGCCTGTTGGCTTTGGTGGCGGGCGCCCGTGCAGTGCAGCAAGGCCGTGTCGAGGTACTCGGGGGCGACATGGCGCGGCGCCAGCACCGCCAACAGGTGTGCCCGAACATCGCCTTCATGCCGCAAGGCCTGGGCAAAAACCTGTACCCCACGCTGTCGGTCGAAGAAAACCTGCAATTCTTTGCGCGCCTGTTCGGCCACGATGCCCGCGAGCGCCGTCGGCGCATTGATGAACTCACGCACAGCACCGGCTTGCATTCGTTCCTGGCGCGGCCGGTGGGCCAACTCTCTGGCGGCATGAAGCAAAAACTCGGCCTGTGCTGTGCGTTGATCCATGACCCGAACCTGCTGATTCTGGACGAACCGACCACCGGGGTCGACCCCCTCGCCCGCGCCCAGTTCTGGGGCTTGATCGCCCGCCTTCGCACCCTGCGGCCCGGCATGAGCGTGATGGTGGCCACGGCCTATATGGAAGAAGCGCAGCACTTTGACTGGCTGGTGGCGATGGACGAGGGCCGCGTGCTGGCCACGGGCACGCCCGCCGAGTTGCTGGCGCGCACCGGGCATCACTCGCTGGAGGCCGCCTTCATCGCCCTGTTACCCGAAGAAAAACGGCGCGGTCATCAAGCGGTGGCCATCCCGCCCCTGGCGCTGGACGCCCAAGCCGAAGTCGCCATCGAAGCGCGCGATCTGACCATGCGTTTTGGCGACTTTGTGGCGGTGAACCATGTGAGTTTTCGAATTCAACGTGGCGAGATTTTTGGCTTTATTGGCTCCAACGGCTGCGGCAAGTCCACCACTATGAAGATGCTGACCGGACTGCTCCCCGCCAGTGAAGGTCAGGCCTGGTTGCTGGGCCAGCCAGTGAACCCGCGCGACATGGCGACGCGGCGGCGTGTCGGCTACATGTCGCAGGCCTTCTCACTGTATGGCGAGTTGACCGTGCAGCAAAACCTGGTGTTGCACGCACGCCTGTTTCATGTGCCCGATGCCGAGGTGCCGGGACGGGTGGCACAGTCGCTGGAACGCTTCGGGCTGCAGGCAGTGCAAGACGCGTTGCCGGAACAACTGCCGCTGGGCATGCGCCAGCGCCTGTCGCTGGCCGTGGCCACGGTACACCAACCCGAGCTGTTGATTCTGGACGAACCAACTTCGGGCGTGGACCCGATTGCGCGCGACAACTTCTGGCGTCTGATGATCGAACTGGCCCGGCGCGACAAGGTGACCATCTTCATTTCAACCCACTTCATGAATGAGGCGGAACGCTGTGACCGCATCTCGCTGATGCATGCCGGGCGCGTGCTGGAGAGCGCGTCGCCCGCCCAGATCATGGCCAGCCGTGGCGCCGCCACCCTGGAAGAAGCCTTCATCGGCTATCTCAAAGAAGCCAGCTTGGAGGTAAACCCGCCCCCTGCCATTGTGGCTGCCGCCGTGAGGACGGCGCCGGAGCCCAACACAGAGCAACCTCTTCGCGCCCGACTGCGCTGCAGTTTGGCGCGCATTCACAGCTACCAATGGCGTGAAACCCTGGAGTTGCGCCGCGACCCGGTGCGCGGTGCACTAGCCCTGCTCGGCTCGCTGTTGCTGATGTTCGTGATGGGCTACGGCATCAGCATGGATGTCGGCAACCTGCGCTTTGCGGTGCTGGACCGCGACCAAACGACGCTCAGCCGCGACTACATCCTGAACCTCGCCGGTTCACGTTATTTTTCGGAGCGACCCGCCATCACCGACTACGCGGAGCTGGACCAACGCATGCGCAGCGGCGAGTTGTCGCTGACCCTGGAGATACCGCCCGGCTTTGCGCGCGATGTGGCGCGGGGTCAGACGGTGCAGATTGGCGCCTGGATTGACGGCGCCATGCCGCAGCGCGCCGAGACCGTGATCGGCTATGCACAAGGCATGCACCAGCAGTGGGTCGTGCAACAAATGCATGACCAGACTGGCATCACACCCACCAGCCTGATGACGGTAGAAACACGCTACCGCTACAACCCGGACGTGCGCAGTTTGCCCGCCATGGTGCCCGCCGTGATCCCCTTGTTGCTGTTGATGCTGCCCGCCATGCTGACCGCGCTGGCCGTGGTGCGCGAGAAGGAGCTAGGCTCCATCATCAACCTCTACGTCACCCCCATCACCCGCACGGAGTTCCTGCTGGGCAAGCAATTGCCTTACGTGCTGTTGGCGATGCTCAATTTCGGGCTGATGTGCCTGGCCGCCGTCACCGTGTTTGGCGTGCCCATGACCGGCAGCTTTGCCACTTTGAGCCTGGCGGCGCTGATCTTCAGCGTGTGCTCGACCGGCATGGGTCTGCTGGCCTCCACCGTCACGCGCAGCCAGATTGCCGCGATGTTTTTCGCCATGCTGGGCACCATGCTGCCCGCCGTGCAGTTTGCCGGGTTGATCAACCCGGTGTCCTCGCTGGAAGGCAGCGGCCGCTGGATTGGTGAGATTTACCCGGCCAGCTACATGCTCATCATCAGCCGGGGCGTGTTCAGCAAGGCGCTGAGCTTTGCCGATCTGCAAGCCTCGTTCTGGCCGATGCTGCTCGCCGTGCCAGTGATCATGGGCCTGGCCATCGTCTTGCTCAAAAAGCAGGAGGCCTGACATGCGACACCACCTAGCCAACATCTACCGCCTGGGCATCAAGGAATTGTGGAGCCTGTGGCGCGATCCGATGATGCTGTTTCTCATCGTCCACACCTTCACCTTCGCGATCTACCTTGCCGGCACCGCCATGCCCGAAACCATGCACCGCGCACCGATTGCCGTGGTGGACGAGGACGCGTCAACCCTGTCGGCGCGCATCATAACCGCGGTTTACCCGCCGCAATTCACCACGCCGACGCGCATTACCTTGGCAGAGGTGGACCCGGGACTGGACTCCGGCCGCTACACCTTTGTGCTCAACATTCCACCCAACTTCCAGCGTGACATGCTGGCCGGGCATGCACCACAAGTGCAGCTCAACATTGACGCCACGCGCATGAGTCAGGCCTTTGCCGGCAACGGCGCCATCCAGCAGATCGTGATGGGCGAAGTCAACGAATTTGTGCAGGGCTACCGCAGCGCGACCCCCATGCCGATCGATCTGGCCACGCGCGCCCGCTTCAACCCGGCGCTGCAACCCTCGTGGTTTGGCTCCCTGATGGAAGTGATCAACAACATCACCATGCTGTCGATCATCCTGACCGGTGCCGCGCTGATCCGCGAGCGCGAACACGGCACGGTTGAACATTTGCTGGTGATGCCGGTGACGCCGCTGGAGATCATGCTGGCCAAGGTCTGGTCGATGGCACTGGTGGTGTTGCTGGCCGCCGTGGTGTCACTCACGGTGGTGATTCAAGGCGTGCTGCAGGTGCCTATCGAAGGCTCGATCACGCTGTTTTTGATCGGGGCCAGCCTGCACCTGTTTGCCACCACATCAATGGGCATCTTCATGGCCACGCTGGCCCGCAGCATGCCGCAGTTTGGCCTGCTGATGATGCTGACCATGATGCCGCTGCAAATGCTCTCCGGCGGCATCACCCCGCGCGAAAGCATGCCGGGGTGGATACAGCAGGTGATGTCGCTGGCACCCACAACCCACTTCACCGAACTGAGCCAGGCCATTCTTTACCGGGGCGCCGGACTGGGGGTGGTGTGGACCTCATTCGTGGCGCTGCTGCTGATTGGCTCAGTGCTATTTGCCCTGTCACTGGCCCGCTTTCGCAAGACGATTTCGCAGATGGCGTGAGGCGCTCTCGACATGCAAGGGGGCGCCGGGTGCACCCCAAAAGAAAAACCCTGCTATCTTTTGAATA
>CAJAFJ010000374.1 GCA_903938955.1 uncultured beta proteobacterium
GGGACGTCAATACGACCTCAGCACTTCACCCGTGATTAGCCAGGGCGGTGAACGCATGGGCACCGTGGGTCAATGGGTTGACGTGACCGAGCAGTTGATCGCTGAGCAACAAAGTGAAGCCTTGGTGCAGGCCGCCTCGCAGGGCGATTTCAGCCAGCGCCTGAGTATGGACGGCAAGACCGGCTTTTTTGCCAACCTCTCCACCGGCATGAACCAGTTGGTTGATACCAGCGAACAAGGTCTGACTGACGTGGCGCAGGTACTGGCCGCGTTTGCCGAAGGCGACCTGACCCAGCGCATTGAGCGCGATTACGACGGCCTGTTTGGTGCGGTCAAGAACAGCGCCAACGCCACCGCCGAGAACCTGGCTCGCGTGATGGACGAAGTGCGTGGCGCCGCCGATGCGCTCACGGGCGCCGCCAACCAGGTCAGCGCCACGGCGCAGTCCCTGTCGCAAGCCGCCAGTGAGCAAGCCGCCAGCGTCGAGCAAACCACCTCGTCGATTGACGTCATGTCAGCGTCGATCAGCCAGACCAGCGACAACGCCAACATCACCGACGGTATGGCGACCAAGACCAGCAAAGAAGCCGTGGACGGCGGCAGCGCCGTGACCGAAACCGTGGCCGCCATGAAGCAGATTGCCGCCCGGATCGGCATCGTGGATGACATCGCCTACCAGACCAACCTGCTGGCACTGAACGCCGCGATTGAAGCGGCCCGCGCCGGTGAGCATGGCAAAGGTTTTGCCGTAGTAGCCGCTGAAGTGCGCAAACTGGCCGAACGCAGCCAGCAAGCGGCCAAGGAAATCGGTGAACTCGCCCGCAGCAGCGTGACCACCGCCGAGCGCGCCGGTCAGTTGCTCGACCAGATCGTGCCCAGTATCCAGAGGACCTCAGAACTGGTGCAGGAGATCGCCGCCGCCAGCGCTGAGCAAAGCGATTCGGTGGTGCAAATTGGCGGTGCCATGGGGCAGTTGAGCAAGGCCACGCAACAAAACGCCTCGGCCTCCGAAGAACTTGCCGCCACCAGCGAAGAGCTGTCGGGCCAGGCCGAGCAGTTGCAGCAAACGGTGTCTTTTTTCAAGACCGGCGAAGGCTCACCCAAAGTGCGCAGCCGCCATCAGCCGGTGGTGCATGACCGGCGCGCCAGCGCGCCCCGGCTCACGCATCGGTAGTTTGATCAGACCACGCTTGCGCTCTTGCACTGAGGGGCAGGCGGTGCCGGACCGCCGCCTTGAAGGCCGGTACAGATCGTCTGCGTCAACCCAGAATCGCCACGCCCTTGATCTGCACATACACGGCCAGGCCCGGTTGCAGGCCCAGTGCGTGGGCGGATCGGGTGGTGACACGGGCCAGCAACAGGCTGCCGCCGACATCCAGCGCCACCATCGTCTGGCCCGGGCTGTCGGGTGACAGGGCGACCACGGTGGCCGGCAAAATATTCAAAATGCTGGTGCCCGTTTGCTGCGCCAAGGTCAGACTCACGTCACGCGCCTGCACCCGGATGCGCAGGGTTTGGCCGATCTCTGCCGTCTGCTGCGTGATCATCAATGTGCCGCCGCTGAAACTCACCCGGGTCAGGTGATCGTCGGGGTCGTGGCTGGCAACCGTGGTGACAATCACGGCCCCGGCCGTATCGCCATGCGCCAGCGGCAAGTCCAGCCGGGTCAGCAGTTCAGCCGTGGGGCCGCTGGCCACCCCCCGCCCGGCGTCCAGCAGCACCAGATGGTCAGCCAGCCGGGCGACTTCGTCGATGGCGTGGCTGACGTAAATGATCGGAATGTTGAGTTCGCTGTGCAGCTTTTCCAGGTAGGGCAGGATCTCGGCCTTGCGTTGGGCGTCCAGCGCGGCCAGAGGTTCGTCCATCAACAAGATGCGTGGATGGCTGGCCAGCGCGCGGCCGATGGCCACCCGCTGGCGCTCGCCGCCTGAGAGTTCATGCGGCCAGCGTTTGACCAGGTGACCAATGCCCAACAGCGCCAGCGCGTGATCCCAGCCATGTTGGCGCTGGGACGCGGGCGTGCGCTGGTAGCCGTATTTCAGGTTGTCTTCCACATTCAGGTGCTCAAACAGGCTGGCCTCCTGAAACACATAGCCCAGCGCCCGCTGGTGGACTGGCCGAAAGATGCCCTGGGCGCTGTTCTGCCAGACTTCGCCTGCCACGCTCACCACGCCCCGGGCTTGTGGCTCCAGCCCGGCCAGGATGCGCAGGCAGGTGGTTTTGCCCGAACCGGAGGGGCCAAAAAGCGCGGTGATGCCGCGGCTGGGGAGTTGCAGCGCCACTTCCAGCGTGAAGCCCTGGCGCGCCAAAACCACTTGCAGCGTCAGGTCTGGGCCCGGGTAGGTGTTTGCTTGTTTCATCGGGCTGCTTCCCGGCGGCGGGCGCCGTTGTACAGGTGCAATGCCAGCAGCACCAAAAAGGAGAAGCCC
>CAJAFJ010000375.1 GCA_903938955.1 uncultured beta proteobacterium
ACTTGCATCGCCCACCATAACAGAGCCTTCTAAGTCATTGATTTAGAAGGCTTTTTTATTTCCGAATCCTGCCCGTTGGTGCCTGTAGTGGTGTGTTGGCGCGTCGAGATTGCGACACTGCGCCAATTCTGCGCCACTGAAAACTCCTTTCCCGCCGCAAGGCATTGCAATTGGAGTTTCTTATGGCCACCTACACCAAACGTTCTTATCAGTCATGGCGCGTCAGCGTCGCCACGCAAACCACGCTCACCAAAGCGTTCGACGCCCCTACTGAGGCCCGAGCGTATGCGCAACAACTCATCGACCTCGGCCACAAAGAAGTGCAGACCAAGGCGCATCAGTCCACGGGCTGGCAGGTGCGCATTCGCAGCCAACTCGCGCCTCAACTGACCAAAACCTTTCCAACCAAAGCCGCCGCGCAGGTCTGGGCCCAGGCGCGTGAAGGCGAAATCGTCAAGAGGCAGTTCGTCGATTACCGCGAAGCCGATCGGGTCACCCTGGGTGACTTGCTGCGGCGCTACGACGAGGAGTGTCTGGCCGCTCGTCCCCCGCATGATCCCGACCGCTCGCGCATCCGCAAGTTGTGCCGCCATCCGATCACGCTGATTCGCATGTCGGCCATTCAGCCTGCGGATTTTGCCGAGTTTCGTGGCCAGCGCCTGCGCGGCGGTTTTGTGGAGCCGAAATCCGCCGGTGCGATCGCGGTGGTTTGGCCGGCCATCAAAGGCAGCAGTGTCAAGCGCGAACTCGACCTGATGAGCAGCGTCATCTCGCATGCCCGGCGCGAGTGGAAGGTACACATCGCGAGCAACCCCGCGGCGGCGCAAAATACCAGTAGACCTGATAAAGCGCCTGGTGATGAGCGCAATCGCCGACTCGCCGCGGTCTACCAGGCGGGTGAAAGTGGTGACTTGTCAGCCGTGCCCGGCAGTGCGTGCCGAGCCCCGCGCACCACCACCGCGTCAGCATCCTCCGAATTGGATCCGGAAACCACGCAGTTGTTGCGCATGCCGCAGTCGGAGCAGCAGGCGCTGCTGCGTGCGAGTCGTTACCCGCACTGGTTTCGTCCGCGAAAAAAGAGCGTGACGGATAAGACCGTTCAGGCCCGCGCCACCAAAAAGGGTCAGTCGGTGTGCAAGGCGCGGTTGCGCCCAACTGGTGGCCTCTGGGCCATCATCAGCTTTGCCATTGAAACAGCCATGCGTCGCGGCGAAATGGTTCAATTGCGCTGGTCGCATGTGCATTTGGAGCATGGCAACGGGTTCTTGGAGTTGCCTTGGACGATCACCAAAAACAAAAAGGCGCGCATTGTGCCGCTGTCACTGCGCGCCAGGCGCATCCTGCAGACTCGGGCGAGGACGTCCGAGTTTGTGTTTGCGACCAATCAAAACACCATCAAGCTGGGTTTCAAGCGGGCGCTGGCGCGTGTCCAGGTGCAGGACTTGCGGCTGCATGATCTTCGGCACGAAGCCACCAGTCGGATTTTTGAAAAAACCACGCTGCGCACGTCAGAAGTGGGTCACATCACGGGGCACACCGATCCCCGCATGCTGCAGAGGTACTACAACATGAGACCGGAGGAGTTTGTCGATCGGTTTGCCAAATCGTTCAAATAAGTCCAAGGTCAGGGCGCTTGACGGGGGCATGGCTGGCTTAAAGCCAGTGGGCGACGGGTGGATCGTCACCGTGACTCATGAAGCGTTCTATTTATATAGATCAAATGATTGAATGCTTGTCAAGCCATTTTGAACGGAAACGTTCATCGGGAAAAGCTTGAATTCCAAAGGGCCCCTGGGGGCGCTTGGCGCGGGAAAATTTTTGACAAATTCGCAGAATGGGCAGTACCGGATGATTTATTCGTTCTTCCATTTTGGGGTCATTTTATGTTTCAACACGTCGTCTCCCAGCTCAGTTCTAGTCACGCGGATGCGGTCCCTAGAGCGTGTGCAGTTGCGCCACTTGCAGGCCTGGTCTCGTTTGCCAGCATTCGCGCACGCCTGAACGAAGACCTGCCACCGGGGCCGTACCTGAGCGACAAGCAGTTTGCCCAACTGCTGGGGGTCACCACCAAGACGCTGTGCAATCAGCGCTCGACCAAGCCCCTGCGCTATCCGATGCCTTTGAAAATCGGCGACTGCCGGGAGGGCAAGCATGTGCGAGCCGAGATTCTGGACTGGCTCGCACATGAAGAGGTCGAGGCCCGAACCCGGATCGTGCATCGCTGCCGTTGATGTCGGTCTATTTCAGTCGCTGCCATGATTCTGGATAAATATGGCTCCGTCGAGGGACACTCCATTTCGCTGGCTCCATAGGGAGCTGCGATTAATGAAGTCGGATTAGAAAAATAAGCAATTCAGAATGCAAAAAATAGAGGGAACGCCATCAAGTTGTGTGTCAAATCGAATGCAACTTAAATTGAGTTCAATATTGCCTTGACTCTGGGGGCCACTTTAATCGGACTGGAATGTCTCGCTGCGTTGCTGCAGAACGCCTTTGGTTTCCGCGGCGCAAATTCACACAAACGCGGAGCAGATCAAAAATAAGCAAGACCAAAACGGCATATCAAACCGCATCCGAGCATGGCTTGCAAGGGTGAGGCTTAAGTTCGTGTCTGCGCGGGGGGG
>CAJAFJ010000376.1 GCA_903938955.1 uncultured beta proteobacterium
AGAGGCCGAAGCGGCGCTGCGGGCGCGGCAAGTCAAGCCGGCCGGGCGGTTGGTTATCACCGCGCCGGTGATGTTCGGGCGGCTGCATGTCGGGCCGCTGGCGACCGATTTTCTGGCAGCGCATCCGGCGGTGCGCGTGGAGCTTTTGCTGCTTGATCGCGTCGTTGATCTGATCGATGAAGGCATCGACCTCGCCGTGCGCATCGGTACGCTGCCCGAATCCTCGCTGGTGGCCATTCCGCTTGGCAGCACTCGGCGGATTGTCTGCGCCAGCCCGGCCTATCTGGCGATCCACGGTCAACCGGAAAATCCGGCCGAATTGCAAAATCATCGCGGAATTAAAACCACCGGCTCAAGCCTTGAAGCAGACTGGTCTTTTCAGGAAGACGGCCGGCCTGAGAAGGTGGCGATGCCACACGTGCTGGCCAGCAATCACATCGACTTTGCCATCGATGCCTGCCTGAAAGGCGTCGGTTGCGGGCGGTTTTTCGCATACCAAGTGCGCGAGCATTTGGCGAGTGGCAAGCTGGTTCGCCTGCTGCGCGACTACGAAACGCTGCCCTTGCCGGTCAGCTTTGCCTACCCACACGCCCGGCTTTTGTCATCGCGGGTGCGCGCCTTCATTGATCAAGCGGCACCGCGTCTCCGCGAAACACTCTTGGAATCCAGCTGACAGCGCACGCTGGGCTCAGGGCGATGCCACCGAGCTGCGCCAGAGTTCCGACCGCTACAGCGCCAACGTCACCCTGGGGGGTGCTGATGATCCGGTCTGCCTGGTACCGAACAATGTGTTTCTGAACATGATCAAGGAGAAGTGCCCCAATCTGCGATTGCTACGGTGAACCGGAAAAAAGGGCCAAAATCAAAATACTGGCCTTGCGTACATCAGCGCTTCTTTCGTCCCTCGGCCGTGTGACGCCAGCGGATGAAACCCGTTGTCAGAGCCAGCAAAGGCAGCAGGCCGGCAAGGCAGACGACGATTCGCCCGGCCAGCCCGAAAGCCTCGCCGTTGTGCAGCGGATGCAGCCAGGCGAGCAGGGTGTCGCTGGCCGCAAAGCGCCGCGGGTCGCGTTCGGCGAGGATGTCGCCGGTGCTGGCATCGATCCATACCTGGGTGCGTGGAAACCGCTGGTTCGGCTCGCCCGGCTGGCGCATCTGAACCCGCCAGATCGGCTTGCCGGCGCCCGGTGTCTCAAGCCAGCGCAGTTCGGCATCAGGGAAGCGTTCTTGGGCAATGGCGACCGCCTGCTCGGCGCTCACCGTCAGCACAGTTCCTGCGCTGCTGCCGGTGCCGGTATACCCCGCAGTGATCGGGGAAAAGTAATTGAGGGCGGGTGAAAACCAGGCTGGCACGACCAGCATCAGCCCGGTGATGCACAGGGTCAGGCTGACGAGCAGGGTATAGACGCCGGGTTTGACATGCCAGTCGTAGATCAGCCGCTTCCAGGCGGCGTTGGGTTTGAAACCGAGCGCACCCCGCCAGGCACCCGGCCTGGGCCACCAGAGGTAGAGGCCGCTGAGCAACAGCGCAAGAAACAGAATGCCGCAGCAGGCCAGCAGCGTCTGGCCGGTTTCGCCGAGCAATAGCGCGTAATGCAGGTTGTAGAGCCAGGTGCTGGGATCGTCGCCCCAGAAATGGCGGCTGCTCACCGTCAGGTCGGTTGGCGAGAGGGTGAGCATCAGCGGGGCGAAATGCTGCCCCCGCGTTTCGCTCGGCAGGTAGTAGCGGGCCTGAATTGGTGTGCGTTCGCCGCGTGGCATTTCGATGCGCCAGGGGCCATCGCGCTGCGGTTCTGCGGCTTGCAAGGCAGCAAAAACGGCGTTCAGCCGGATGGGCTGGACGGGCCCTTGTGCGCGCCGTTGCGGATGCAGCAGGAGATCGAGTTCGGGATAAAAGGCCAGCCAACTACCAGTGAGCCCAGCGATGACCAGCACAAGCCCCAGGGTCAGTCCGATCCAGCGGTGACCGGTGCGGATCAACTCCCGCACCGCCCGCCGGCGGCCAATGGCCGGACGGGGCAGGTGGATGGTGCGGGCGTGGTGGGCGGACATCGAATCAAGAAGCGCGGTGCGGCACGGGCCAAAGCGGCCCGGCAGTATGCCATGCCGCGACGGAGTCACATCTTGAGGTTGAGCGACAGATATCCAGCGCGCCCGGCGCCGGCTGAGAACATCGGTTGGGATGCGGCGCCGCCCCAGATGGTGTCGTACCAGACATATTCGTAGTTGCGGTTGAACATGTTCTTGACCTGTAGATCGACACTGACCTTGGGTGTGAAGGCGTAAGTCACGCCGCTGTCGAACAG
>CAJAFJ010000377.1 GCA_903938955.1 uncultured beta proteobacterium
CAGCCACTGGAAGAACAAGGCCGCCGGCATTGCCATGCCGCCAAATGCCGTCGCCATCACCGAAAGTGATGCGCGCCAAGTGGTGTACTGGATTCTTTCGCTCAAATAAAAACAGCGCTGGCCCGTCAAACGCGGGTTGTCAGCGCTGCCAATGAGCTTGCTGGAGCGCTTCACAGGGAACGATGTCCAATCACAGTTGGTGCTGTGCCTGCGGTTTCTGGCGCCACCTTCAAGGCCTGGCGTGATCACGCTGAACGATGGTCGATAAGCACCCGCAGAGAATGTCGTTTCCCAGAAATGGCCACCTAAAGTGATGCTGGCGGCAGAAGAACTTCGCACTGGAGCCCGTGTTCCTACTACCGCTGAAGACCCATAGCCGACAGCCAAATTTCCAGACAGCGGTCATCCAAATTATCTTATTTGGTGCTTTAACGTAGAGGTGAACTGACTCGCGCGGCATTATTGAGAGCGGTCGGCTCGACCGCCAAGTTAACGATTTCTATGTTCGGCAATATTACTCGCCCGATTGCGATAGACGATGCCCCACCCAACACCAAGCAAGAGTAGATTTATCGCTGTGCCGTAGAACATTGCCAATGGTTGAATCGTATCTTTTGGGTAAGTAAATAAGATTGACCATGGCACGGATAGAACCAAGCCAAATAATTCCCAGTAGGTCTTAGTCGAACCACCATAAAAAAAGGCTAGAACCTCTAATGCCAAAACTACCAAAAATATTTTTGCTATAAATCCCAAGCCATATCGGATGCCTGCATTTACGCCCTGTAGAAACGGGCTTCGCCCACGGTGGGGGCTCTCAATAACTTGCGCTCCAATGTCGTGTAGATCCACGCTATTCGAGGTACGATTTTCTAAGGTCGGTTCTTCGTTACTTTTGGTTAATTTATGTGAGAAAAATACAATAGCAGCCGGTATTGCAGCGAAAGCTAACAATATAAGGAGGCCAGTAACCAAGTTTCCCATGATCACTAACGTTTGAGCCCAGCGACGGCGAAGCCATACGACTGGGGCGATTTGTTATGTGGCTGCTGCAAGGTATTTTGGGTCATTCTTTGCCTCTTGAACTTCTTCCGAACTACGAAATGGCCAGACGTTATCAATATCTCGAAACTCAAATTGACGATCAAGCACGCTTGAGACAAACCCCAACGTCAACAACCAAATTAGTGGACGAGTGGCGCGATACCAACCTGGCACATAAGGCCATTGATATTCGAAATCACTCTTTAGGAACAGGATGGATCGTATAAAAATTTCACGCTGTCCCGTTGTTATCTGCCAAGTTCCTTCGTGGCGATGTTCCTTGAGATCATCGTAAATGAGCCATACCTGCCTTCGTATCGCGTCGATAGCGGGATCGCTTGACTTCAGATCAAAGAGCGCGTCATCCAGAGCGAAATTCGTAGAAACGCCTGCCAGGTAATGGCGCATCGCCTCTGCGACTGCATTTCTAACACTGCGATCAATCATAGAGCCACATAACGATTAGCGTTTATCCGCCGCGCTGCAATGCAGATTGACACCAAGAACGCCTCCCGCGGCTGATAAACCATGTTGGACTGAACCGCCTGCTGAGGCGGTCGCGATAAGGGATTGAAAGCACTTCCTGTCAATCTTGGCAGATTGTGCCCTGTGTACTCAGGCATGTATATCCCCCAATTGGGGGACATCTCTGAACGACGGCTATCGCTGCAATCCGGGCCCACAAGTTTCTCCAGACCTGACGTTCAATTTTGAGGGGTCAGCTTCCAGTAAATTTGAAAGTCGCTTAAAGGCTGATGCGAGTCAGTCAAGGTTGGCGGCCCGCGCGTCGGCTGCAATCAGTACTGGCCCTTCGACCGGCAGTGGCTCGTATGACTGCTGCGCACCCGAGACCGGGCGGACAGAATTCTTCAATAGTGGCGTCTCGCTCGCGCTTCTAGGCTCGTCAAGCTCGATTCACCGGCCGAAATCTTGGGTTCGCCAACTAAAACGGTACATCATCCGCTGGCTTCTCAGGTGGTGTCAGGTACTTGTGCAGAAGCTTGAGCTTGTTCAACAGCTCATCAAACGTCACGACCTCAACGTCCTTGCAGGAGTTGCGAAAGACCTCAAAGCTCCGGCGCTTGACCGGCTCCGTCAGCGTTGATCCAGCAATCACGACGCACTTGATGACATCCGGCTTCCAGGACCTCAATCCTTCAGTGTCACTGGTGTGCTGCGTCCAGCGTTGGCGCAGCTCGCTCTGTTGGTACAACACCTGCGTCATCGCGCCGCTCAGCTCGGCACTTGGCCCAAATACCTCTTCACCCCTGTACGCCTTGCCTTGAACAAGCTCGGTTCCGGGTTTCTTGATTTCCACGATTGCGAG
>CAJAFJ010000378.1 GCA_903938955.1 uncultured beta proteobacterium
CACAGACAAACTCATTTTCAATGACGAACCTTAGCAGTTCTCTTGCCCCCTGACAAGACTTGAACCTGCGGAAAAAGGCGACGTAGCACGGTGCTCGTGAGGACCTGAGTAGCTATGAAACTTGTAGCAGTTTGGAAACTGCGCTATAGTTTCGCGTCACGCCGGACAAGCTGTGGCACCTTCATCCGGTGCCCTCCCCAAGTTAAAAATCCCCGGCAAGCCATCATTGCTCAGAGGAGAGCCAAAATAATGAGTTCAAAAGAAAATACGGCCATTGGTCAGCTGCTGAGTCTGCTGGAGTCGCGTTACGCCATCAGGGTGTTGTGGGCTTTAAAGGACGGCCACGCCCAAACGTTTCGCTTGCTGCAAGACAGTGTCGGCAGCATCACCCCCAATACATTGAACACACGAATCAAGGAAATGCGCGAAGCTGGCCTGATCACGCACGGCAGTGATGGTTATGTGGTGACGCCTTCAGGCGCCGACTTGCTGAAACGCCTGGGCGACCTCTCGGCTTTTGCCACCAAATGGTCGGCCAACCTGGCCAAAAAACCCACCTGAACCGCCTGACCGGCGCAGCACCAGCAAGACAGGCCTGACCTGTCTTTTTTATTGCGCCAGACCAAACTGGCGATCGTGGAGATCACGGCTGGCATAATTTATGGCTTTGCAGGGTGTAGCCCTTGTCGATCAAATACACCCAGCTATTCATTTCATAGTATCCAAGGACCACAACATGACCACCACCGCATCTGGCTTGCAATTCGAAGACACCGTTATCGGCACCGGCACAGAAGCCACCAAGGGCAAAAGCGTCACCGTTCATTACACCGGCTGGCTCTACAACGACGGCGTGCAAGGCGCTAAATTTGACTCCAGCAAAGACCGTGGCGATCCTTTTGTCTTCTCGCTGGGTGCCGGCATGGTGATTCGCGGTTGGGACGAAGGCGTGGCCGGTATGTTGATTGGCGGTGAGCGCACCCTCATCATTCCAGCGGCACTCGGCTATGGCGCACGCGGCGCTGGCGGCGTGATCCCACCGAACGCCACCCTGAAGTTTGACGTCGAATTGTTGGCAGTCTCCAACTAATACCCCAGCCTCTGGCACAAGTGGGCGCCCGGCACCCTGCCCGGGCGCATTCCGTGCTCAAAAATCACTCTTGAATTGCCGTGGTGCAACCCCATGTGCAAGGCTTCGTATTTGAAAGTTGGCTTAAACGCATGTCTGAAACCAATCAAACCCAAACCACAACCACAACACCTCCTTCGGGCGAGCAAAGCACCGAAGACATGGTGAACGCCATGACGAACAACGAATCTGATGCCCTGAACCGGGCGCAAGCAGATTTGGTGGAGCTTCAGGCCAAGAGCGCCGATTTGGCAGACCAGTTCCTGCGCGCAAAGGCAGATGCCGACAACGCACGCCGTCGCGCTGAAGAAGAAATCTCCAAAGCCCGTAAATTCGCGGTCGAAAGCTTTGCCGAAAGCCTGCTGCCCGTGGCAGACAGCCTGGAAGCGGGCCTGATCATCAAGGACGCCACGGCAGAACAGATTCGCGAAGGTGCTCAAGCCACCTTGCGCCAGTTGCTGGCAGCGCTGGAGCGCAACAAGGTGATGTCAATTAACCCGGCAGCGGGCAGCAAGTTTGATCCGCATTCGCACCAGGCCATCAGCGTGGTGCCATCGGAACTGGAAGCCAACACGGTCGTCACCGTGCTGCAAAAAGGCTACTCCATTGCCGATCGCACGCTGCGTCCGGCCCTGGTGACGGTCTCCGCACCAAAATAATTGCATGGTTCACTTGAAACAAATCGAGTGATCCGCAACTGAAGCACAACTGAATTTTAAAAACCCTTGCGGGACAGACCGCAGGCTGCAACGCAGTCCACCCTGTCCTCAAAAATCTAAGGAAAAATCATGGGAAGAATCATCGGTATCGATCTGGGCACCACCAACAGCTGCGTGGCCGTCATGGAGGGCAATACGCCCAAGGTCATCGAGAACTCTGAAGGCGCGCGTACCACACCATCGATCATTGCGTACCAGGAAGACGGCGAAGTCTTGGTCGGTGCCTCGGCCAAGCGCCAGGCCGTCACCAACCCCAAGAACACCTTGTACGCGGTCAAGCGTTTGATCGGTCGCAAGTTCGCTGAAAAAGAAGTGCAAAAAGACATCGACCTGATGCCTTACAAAATTGCAGCGGCTGACAATGGCGATGCATGGGTTGAAGTGCGTGGTAACCGCATGGCACCGCAGCAAATCAGCGCTGACGTGCTGCGCAAGATGAAGAAAACCGCCGAAGACTACCTCGGCG
>CAJAFJ010000379.1 GCA_903938955.1 uncultured beta proteobacterium
CCGCCGATGGCGACCAGTCAATTGCCGTGGGCAAGGTCATTTGCGCCAGCGACGTGGTGCGCCACATCAGCTTCACCGGCTCCACCGAAGTCGGTCGCATCCTCATGGCGCAGTCGGCCCCCACCGTCAAGAAAATGTCATTGGAGCTGGGCGGCAATGCGCCCTTCATCGTGTTTGACGATGCCGACGTGGACTCGGCGGTCGAAGGCGCCATGCTCAGCAAATACCGCAACGCCGGCCAAACCTGCGTCTGCGCCAACCGCTTTTACGTGCAGGAAGGCGTCTACGACCAATTTGTCGCCAAGTTCGCGGCCAAGGTCAAGGCGCTCAAGGTCGGCAACGGCTTTGAGGACGGCGTCATGCAAGGCCCGCTGATTGAAGACGCGGCCATCGACAAAGTCAGCCGCCACGTCGCCGACGCCATCGCCAAAGGCGGCAAGGTCATGGCCGGTGGTAACAAATTACAAGGCCAGTTTTTTGAGCCCACGGTGATTTCAGAAGCCAGCGCCGACATGCTCTGCGCCAAGGAAGAAACCTTTGGCCCGTTTGCGCCGGTGTTCCGTTTCAGTACCGAGCAAGAAGCCATTGACGCCGCCAACAACACCGAATTCGGCCTGGCCAGCTACTTTTACAGCCGCGACGTCGGCCGCATTTTCCGCGTCGCCGAAGCACTGGAATACGGCATGGTCGGCATCAACGTCGGCATTCTGGCGACCGAGCATGTGCCGTTTGGCGGTGTCAAACAATCCGGCCTGGGCCGCGAAGGTTCGCACCTGGGCATGGACGACTATGTGGAAGTCAAGTACCTCTGTATTGGCGATATCCTGAAGTAAACTTGGTGTCTCAAAGCGGGTGTAGTTCAGTGGCAGAACTCTTGGTTCCCAACCAAATAACGAGGGTTCGATTCCCTTCACCCGCTCCAACTGGTCATTTCAGACCACCTCACTACACCTCATAAACCAGCATCACATGCCAACACTTTGTTGGTACTTGCGGACATCTAAATCAGACAAAAAATTCTTCGGGCTTTCGCAAGGTTGAAATTTTTCGTTGCGAAACCTGTGCCCGCTTTAGAGCGCGAACTACTTCGCCAGTGCAGCGACTGCTGACATAGGGCTGAACGAAATGTTCGCTCCAGACCCGACATTCACCCTTTTGGCCTGACCGTCGGCAATGTGGCTTGGCGCTGCGAACTCGCGTAAAGTCAGAGTCATTCCAACTCTCTACAGCAATGCGCCTATGACACCAAACACAAGGCTGGATTCAGTGCAATTTACATCACCGCAGATGAAAGAACTGCCTTGGGCATTGCGCTGGCCGCTGTTTTGGTGGGCGCTGGCACTGGTGGTGATCACCGGAGGATTTTTGGCCCTGTCACTCAACTTCCAACGAGTGCAGTCCATTGAGGCCGGTCATCGCCTGACCGACTCTTTCGCACAGGTCATTGAAGAGCAGACGTCCCGGACCATTCAGACGGTGGATCAGCGACTCCAACTTGCTGCCCTTGCCCTGGCTGGTCTCAGGACAGCAGGCACCTTGAACGAACACACGGCCCGGTCGGTGCTGCGGGAACAGAACAAGACCATTCCCTTTGTACGAGCCATCTGGGTCTTGGATGCGCAAGGCCGCATTCTTTACGACGCAGACGAGGGCAACATTGGCATCAGTCTGCAGGACCGCCCCTATTTTCAGATCTATCTGAGCCAACCGGACACCAGGTTTTACCTTGGCGCGCCCGTGCGTAGCCGCTCAACCGGTACTTGGCTCGTCAGCGCTTCAAGACCACTCAAAAATGCCAATGGCCGCTTTGACGGCATCATTGTGGCGGCCGTGGAGCCCCCCTACTTTGACAAGCTTTGGCAAAACATCAATTTGGGCCAAGGCGGCTCCATCGCCCTGATGAGTCGCGCTGGCGTGATGATGATGCGTTCACCCATCAACGACGACGCCATGGGCAAAAGTTTCCACGACAGTGCCGTCTTCAAGACGCTGCTGCCCCAAAGCCCGAACGGCAGCTATGAAGACACCAGCAGTGTCGATGCAACGGTACGCCTCTATTCTTATCGCACCTTGACCGAATATCCCGCGTTTTTGGTCATCGTCGGCCAGTCACGCAATTTTGTGCTGGCAGCGTGGCGCCATTTGGCGACAGTGGCAGGGCTGGTCTGGTTCATTTCCGCTGTGACCGTGCTCTTGCTCGCCCTCTTGCTGGACCGCGTGTGGCGGCAACGCGCCCGGGTACGGGCACTCAGTGAGCAGGCGCTTCGCGACAGCGAAGCACGTTACCGGGCGCTGTTTGAGAGTAATCCGCATCCGATGTGGGTTTACGACGTTGAAACCCTGGCCTTTCTGGCCGTCAATGATGCCGCGATTGCGCACTACGGTTATAGCCGCGCTGAATTTCTTGCCATGACGATCAGCGATATTCGGCCGAAGGAAGACGTGCCGAAGATGCTGGAGGACGTCGCCAATGCAAATTCCAAGCTTGGAACTGTCGGCCTGTGGCGTCATCTTCGCAAAGATGGCAGTGTCATTCTGGTTGAAGTGACCGCGCATTCCTTGGCTTTTGGTGATCGACCGGCGCGACTGATCCATGCCCACGATGTCACCGAGGCCTATCGTGCCAACGAAGCTCTGGCAGCCACCACCAGCTTGCTGGAGCGCACCGGGGAAATGGCCAAGGTCGGCGGCTGGGAGTTCGACTTGCGCACGCGGAAGATGAAACTCTCCAAAGAAGCCCTTCGACTCAACGGTAGCGAGTGGGGAAGCGATCTTCCGCTTGAACCCGGGCTGAACGTCAGTTCCGACGATATTCGCTCGATTCTCAATAACGCCATGCAGTCTGCCGTTGCCACCGGTGAACCGTTTGACCTTGTGGTACCGCGCTCTTTACAGGGCCGTACCATGTGGCTGCGCATCCAGGGCAGCGCTGTTTTCGAGAACGGTCAGGCCGTCAAGATTCAAGGTGCGGCGCAGGACATCACCGAGCAAAAACTGGCAGAACAATCAACCCGCATTGCCGCGACCGCGTTCGAAACCCAGCAAGGCATGACCATTACCGATGCGCAGGGCACCATACTGCAAGTCAACAAAGCCTTTACCAAGATCACCGGCTACAGCGCGCAAGAAGTGATCGGCAGAAACTCACGGCTGCTTCAGTCCGGGCGCCACGATGCAGCGTTTTACAAAGCCATGTGGGACAGCATCATGGGCAACGGTTTCTGGGAGGGTGAGGTGTGGAATACGCGCAAGAACGGCGAGACCTACCCCGAATGGATCGCCATCAGCGCGGTCAAGGATGATGCGAGTGCCGTCACCCATTACGTGGGTGCATTCACTGACATCAGCGATCGCAAGTCCGCCGATCAGCGCATCGAGAGTTTGTTCTTTTATGACACGCTGACTGGCTTGCCCAACCGCACCCTGTTGCGTGATCGGCTGCAACATGCCTTGATGGTCACTACCCGTAGCCATCGCCAGGCCGCGCTACTTCATATTGACCTGGATAACTTCAAGTACATCAATGACACGCTTGGGCATGATCAGGGTGACCGGATCATTGAAGAAGTGGCCAGGCGTTTGCGTACCTGCGCGCGCGTCAGTGACACGCTGGCGCGTATTGGGGGTGACGAGTTCGTCTTGCTGGTCGAAGGCATCATGAACGACAACCAGGACCTGGTGAACCAGTCCAGAGTCATTGGCGACAAGGTACTGGATGCCCTGCGCCAACCCTATCAATTGGGCGAGTCCATCCACCACAGCGGTGCCAGCATCGGCATCGCCCTGTTTGGGGGAGCCGAGCAACACAGCATCGACGAGCCCTTGAAGCAGGCTGAATTGGCGATGTACCAGGCCAAAGCCGCCGGGCGTAACACCTTGCGTTTTTATGACCCGCAGATGCAAGCCGACGTGAGTGCGCGTGCCAATATGGAGTCACGTTTGATTGAGGCTTTGGCGAAGGGCCAGTTTGCGCTTCACTACCAGCCCCAGGTCGATCATGCGGGTCAGGTCACCGGCGCTGAAGCCTTGGTGCGTTGGCTTGATCCCAAGCGGGGCATGGTCAGTCCTGGTGAATTCATCCCCGTGGCTGAGCAGAGTGATCTGATCCTGCAGTTGGGCAATTGGGTGCTGGAGACCGCTTGCAACGAATTGGTACGCTGGGCCGATGATCCTGCCATGGCCGAGCTGACGGTGTCTGTGAATGTCAGTGCACGTCAGTTTCGCCAGAGCACGTTTGTTGAAGGCGTTGTCGACACCCTCAAACGTATCGGGGTCAACCCAGAACGACTCAAACTCGAACTCACCGAAAACATGTTGGTCGAAGACATTACCGAGGTGATTGCCAAGATGAGCACCCTCAAAAGCTACGGCGTGAGCTTCTCGCTGGATGACTTTGGCAC
>CAJAFJ010000380.1 GCA_903938955.1 uncultured beta proteobacterium
CGGCGAGGAAGGCCCGGGCATTGGCTACCCCTGCGTCATCAAGCCGGTGATGAGCTCGTCCGGCAAGGGCCAAAGCAAGATTGACGGCCCGGCGGATGTCGAAAAAGCCTGGGACTACGCCATGGCCGGTGGTCGCGTGGGCGCCGGGCGTGTCATCGTGGAAGGCTTTATCGACTTTGACTACGAAATCACCCAGCTCACGGTGCGCGCACGCGGTGCCGACGGCACGGTAGAAACCCATTTTTGTGAGCCGATTGGCCACATCCAGGTCAGTGGCGACTATGTGGAAAGCTGGCAGCCGCACGTCATGCCCGCCGCGGCGCTGGAAAAGTCGCGCCACATCGCCAAAACCGTCACCGACAACCTGGGTGTGGGCTTGGACGGCCAGCCGTCCGGGCTGGGGCTGTATGGCGTGGAGTTGTTCGTCAAGGGCGACCAAGTCTGGTTCAGCGAAGTGTCCCCGCGCCCGCACGACACCGGGCTGGTCACGCTCACGACCCAGGTGCAAAGCGAGTTTGAACTGCACGCGCGCGCCATTCTGGGCCTGCCGGTCAACACCGCCCTGCGCAGCCCGGGTGCCAGCGCGGTCATTTATGGTGGGGTTGAGGCTACCGGCATCGTGTTTGACGGGGTGGCTCACGCGCTGCGGGTGCCCAATACCGATCTGCGCCTGTTCGGCAAACCCGAGAGTTTTGTAAAGCGCCGCATGGGCGTGGCGCTGGCGTTTGATGCCGATGTCGAGGTGGCGCGCGTCAACGCCAAGCTGGCCGCATCCCGGGTCAAACCCCGGGCGGCTTGAGTGGCGCTTTAGCGCAAAGCCCGGTGGTAGCCGCGCAAGACCAGGGCGGTCAGCTTCAGCGGGGTATTTCGAATAAACGCAGGCAGCCAGGACGGTGAATTTAGTGAGAAGCGGGTCGCCCAGCGGGTGAAGGGCCGAAGCCAGCGGGTCGAGTTCACAAAGCGTTGCTTGTCCATCAGGGTCATCAAGCGCAGGGCTTGCCTCGGTAAAGCCCTGATTTTCAGGGCTGGCCAATAACCTTGTGGGGCGGCTGAATTGGCCATTAAATCCACAGAGGCTGATGCAAGTGCGCGGGGGCAGCGGTTTCTGGGTGTATAACCAAGCCCCCCGACTACAACCCTAGCGCCGATGAGCGCTACAACACCAAGGAATATCAGACATGGGCGCGCAGTGGAAAGCAAAAGGTAAGGAACTGGCAGCCAATGCCAAAGGTAAATTGTTTGGTCGTTTGGCCAAAGACATCATGATTGCGGCGCGCAGCGGGGCTGACCCCGCCTCCAATTCACGCCTGCGCTTGGTGGTGGAACAGGCCCGTAAAGTCTCGATGCCCAAGGAGACGCTGGACCGCGCCATCAAGAAAGGCGCTGGCCTGACCGGTGAAACCGTCAGTTTTGAGCATGTGATCTATGAAGGCTTTGCGCCGCACCAAGTCGCCGTGATGGTCGAGTGCCTGACCGACAACGTGAACCGCACGGCGCCAGAAATGCGCGTGCTGTTCCGCAAGGGTCAGCTGGGCACCTCTGGCTCGGTGGCATGGGATTTTGACCACGTTGGCATGATCGAAGCCGAGCCCACGGTGGCAGGTGCGGATGCCGAAGTGGCCGCCATTGAAGCCGGTGCGCAGGACTTTGAGCCGGGCGAGGAAGAAGGCCACACGCTGTTTCTGACCGATCCGACCGATCTGGACCTGGTGAGCCGCGCGCTGCCGGCCCACGGCTTCACGGTCTTGTCCGCCAAGCTGGGCTACAAGTCGAAAAACCCGGTCGACCCGCCAGTTTGAGCCCTGAGCACCTGGAAGAAGTCGAGGCCTTCCTGGCCGCCATTGACGGCAACGACGACGTGCAAAACGTGTTCGTGGGCTTGGCGGGTTAAGCGTTGCCAGAAGGGCTGGGGTCAAGCACCCGGGCCCTTCAGGCGGGCAAGTCCAAGGCGGCGGAAAACTGCGTTTTGTCGGTGTAGACCATCAGGGTTTCCAGCTGGGCTACTTCGATGCCGTCGACCAGGGCTTGGGCCGTGACTTGCACCGCATCCGTGCCGATGAGGCGGCAGGTGATCTCAAACGTGACGTCCTGTTCCGGCAGCACCGCCCGCTTGAAGGCGCAGCGCCGCACCGACGCCAGCACGCCGATGCGTTCGCCGGGCAGGGACTGCACGTAGGTATCGGCACTCAGCAAGCCGGCACCGGCCAGTTGGGTCACCGATTCAATCAGCATGACGCCGGGCACCAAGGGATAACCCGGGAAATGCCCCTGCACCACGGCGTTGTCCAGCGGCCAGTTGGCGATGGCCGTATAGACGCGCGGGCTGCGGGCGATCAACTGCTTGCAGGCAAATATCGGTCCGCGATGGGGCAGCAATTGTTCAATCGCCTCGCGGTCCAGAGTGAATGGAAATTCAGGCAGGGCTGGCGTCATGGTGCGGTAAACCGGCGCGCGATCAGCGAGACATTGCTGCCGCCAAAGGCGAAGGAGTTCGACATCACCGCTTCGATATGGCAGCCGTGGCGTGCCCGCAGCGGGATGTAGTCCAGATCGCAGCGGGGGTCGGGCTTGTCCAGGTGTGCCGTGGGTGGCAGGGAGCCGCTGTTCAGCGCCTCAATGCTCAGCGCCAGTTCCAGCGCCCCGGCCGCGCCGATGAGGTGTCCGTGCATGGATTTGGTCGAACTCACGGCGACCTGCCGCGCGGCACTGCCAAAGGCTTGGTGAATGGATTGGGTTTCAGTCACATCCCCGGCGTCGGTGGCGGTGCCATGGGCGTTGATGTACTGAATTTGTTCCGGGGCCAGACCGGCTTCTTGCAGCGCTTGCTGCATGGCATAGGCCTGGCCGTCGACACTGGGCGCGGTCAGGTGCTGGGCGTCGCTGCTGCAGCCGTAGCCAGCCAATTCGGCCAGCACCCGGGCACCGCGCCGGGTGCTGCGGGCGGCGCTCTCCAGCACCAGGGCGGCCGCGCCTTCGCCAATCACAAAGCCGCTGCGATCAATCGAAAACGGGCGGCAGCTGCGTGAGGGGTCGCTGGCGTCCGGCTTGGCCATGACGCGCAAGGCGTTCCAGCCCAGCATGGCGCCCGGGTTGAGCATGGCTTCGGTACCGACCACCACGGCCGCATCCAGATAGCCATGGCGGATCGCCCGGTAGGCTTCGCCGATGGCAATGGCCGAGGAGGCGCAGGCCACGGAATAAGTGTTGCTGGGGCCGTGCAGGCCGTAACGCATGGTGATGGCGGCCGCAGCGGCATTGGCCATGATGCGCGGCACCGTGAGCGGGTGCATGACGGTCGGGTCTTTGTGCTTCAGGCTGGGGTCGGACAGCGTCTGGTAAAAGCGCGCGTACAGGCTGTCACTGGTTTGCGAGCCGCCAAAACCGATGCC
>CAJAFJ010000381.1 GCA_903938955.1 uncultured beta proteobacterium
CGGAGACTTGAAATGATTCCACCCGAACTACAAAAAACCGCCATCAGCGCAGAGCAGCAAATTGAACTTGACGACGCGTTTGACCGTGCCCGCAAGGCGCTGGCCATCATCGAAACCTACGACCAGGCCCGCGTTGACCGCCTGTGCCAGGCCGTGGCCTGGGCCGTGTCCAACAAAAAGACCTTCACTCGCCTCGTAGCAGAAGGCATTGCCGAAAGCCGTCTGGGTGACCCGGACAGCCGCATGGGCAAGCGCATGAAAATTCGCGGCATTCTGCGCGATGCCTTGCGCCAAAAGAGCGTGGGCATCATTGAAGAAATCCCTGAAAAAGGCATCGTCAAATACGGCAAGCCTGCCGGCATCGTGGCCTGCATCGTGCCAACCACCAACCCTGATCTGACGCCCGCCGGCAACGCGATTTACGCCATCAAGGCCCGTGACGCCGTCATTTTTTCGCCCCACCCTCGCGCCAAAAAGACCTCGTTCGAGACCGTGCGTTTGATGCGTGAAGCGCTGGAGCGCGAAGGTGCACCGGCCGACTTGCTGCAATGCCTGACCAAGGTGAACATTCCGATGTCGCAAGCGCTGATGGCGCGTGCCAACTTGGTGATCGCCACCGGTGGCCAGCCGATGGTGCGCGCGGCTTACAGCTCCGGCACCCCCGCTTATGGCGTAGGCGCTGGCAACTCGACCATGATCATTGACGAAACCGCCAACATCGAAGAAGCCGCGCTCAACACCCGTTTGAGCAAGACCTCCGACTTCGGCTCCGGCTGCTCGGCCGACGGCAACCTGATCATTCACGAAAAGATTTTTGAGCCCTTGCTGGCCCAACTCGTGAAAGAAGGCGGCTACCTCGCCAACGACATCGAAAAAGCCGCCCTGCGCAAAGCCATGTGGGACGAAGAGCACCACCGCCTGGCCGACACCGTGGCCATTGCGCCGCAAAAACTGGCCGAAGCCGCGGGCTTCAGCATTCCTGCGGACCGCAAATTCATCATCGTGCACGGCGACGGCATTGGCAGAGAGCACTTCTACTCCGGCGAGAAGCTCACCACGCTGTTGGCCGTCTACAAGTTCAGCGACTTTGACCAGGCGCTGGACATGATGCGTGCGGTGTATGAAGTGGGCGGCAAGGGCCACTCCTGCGGCATCTACTCGTTCGACGAAGACCATATCCACCGTTTGGCACTGGCCGCACCGGTCAGCCGCATCATGGTGCGCCAAGCGCAATCCAAGGCCAACGCCGGTGCGTTCAACAACGGCATGCCCATGACCTCCAGCCTCGGCTGCGGCACCTGGGGCGGCAACGTGATCTCCGAGAACGTCAACCTGAAGCATTACCTGAACACCACCTGGGTGTCGGTGCCGATCAAGGAAGACCGCCCAAGCGATCAGGAACTGTTCGGTTCGTTCTACGACCCAGCGCTGGAAGAAGGCACGTTCACCGCTGAAGACATGGCAAGCGCCTGCTAATTAGCCAGGCTTTGTCGTAAAGTGCTCGCTTGCGCCTTTTTTCGGTGCAGGCGGGCATTTTTTTTGAACTTTGGAGATGATTGATATGCAAACCGGTAAACCTATTGAGCTACACGGAAAACCCGTGGCAGGCGGTAAATTCCCGCTGATTTGTACGCCGCTGGTCGGGCGCACACGCGACAAAATTCTGGCCGAATTGGATGTGGTGTTGGCCAAGCAACCGGACATTCTGGAATGGCGCGTCGATTTTTTTGAAGACATCGGCAACACCGTAGCAGTGATCGAGATGGCCAGGAGCATCAAGCAGGCGGCGGGTGAGATCCCGCTGCTCTTCACGCGACGCTCCATCAACGAAGGCGGCGAGAAAATCGTACTTTCTGAGGAACAAGTCATTGCGATGTATGCCGCCGTTTGTGACAGCCGCCAGATTGACCTGATCGATTTCGAGATGAGCAACGACCCGGCGCATATCAAACAAGTGCGCGCCGCGTCTAAAGCCAACGACATCAAGCTGGTTCTGTCCTTCCATAATTTTTCCTTCACGCCCGGACTGGAGTTGCTCAATCAGCGCTTCATGCAAGCCGAACAATTTGGGGCCGATATTTCCAAAATAGCGGTCATGCCACGCAATCTGGACGATGTGCTGACGCTGCTGAACGCCACGCTGCAATCAAGCCAAAAACTGCGTATTCCATTGATCAGCATGTCAATGGGTCCGTATGGCTCGCTGACTCGCCTGTTTGGCTGGACCTTTGGTTCGGCACTGACGTTTGCGGTCGGTGCCAGCAGCTCGGCCCCCGGCCAGGTGCCGATTGAAGACCTGAATGCCGTACTTGGCATTCTTCAAAAATCCATCAACGGCGGTAAGTAAACCGCTTGGCGCGACGACCGAAACAAGAGATCACCCACATGGCTTTACAACGGATGTCGGCGCTGGGGAGTTTATGGATGCTGGTGGCAGGCCTGCTGTTTGCCGGGATGGGCGTTTTCGTCAAAATCGGCTTGCAGTACTTCTCCAGCTCGGAACTGGTGTTTTACCGATCAATGTTCGGCGTCCTGTCGATCTTCTTGGTCGTGCGCACTCAGGGCCACTCGGTGTACTCACCGCATTGGCGCACGCATATCGGGCGCAGTCTGGCCGGGTTCGGCGGCATGATGCTGCTGTTTTACGTGATAGGTCAGCTACCTTTGTCCACCGCCACGACCTTGAACTACACCTCGCCCCTGTTCCTGGTGATTTTGAGCGCCGTGGTCTTGAAAGAGAAACTGAAACCGGCATTGATTCTGTCCGTCGTCATGGGCTTTGTAGGTGTTGTGCTGTTGCTACGGCCCACCTTTGACGCCGACCAGACAGTGGCAGGTTTGCTGGGACTGGCCTCCGGGTTTTGTGCGGGCGTGGCCTATTTGACGAGCAAGCATCTGGGAAAACTAGGCGAACCAGGCTGGCGCGTGGTGTTTTATTTCACGTCCGTCTCCAGCGTTGGTAGTGCCATTTTTACCCTCGCCGGGGGCTTTCATTCTTTCGGCGTCGATGGCTTGCTGGCTTTGCTCGGAGTCTGCGTCTGCGCCACGCTGGGGCAACTGGCCATGACCCGCGCCTACCACGAAGGCGACACGTTGATCGTGGGTAGCCTGGCCTACAGCACGGTGGTCTTCACCACCTTGTTCAGCATCGTCCTGTGGGATGAGACCTTACCGTTCAGCAGCTGGCTGGCCATGGCGCTCATCATCGCCAGCGGCGTTTTGGCTGCCCGACAAGGCTCCAGCCGGGATGCAACGGTCGATGCCTGACGGGGCTGAGTTACGTTGCAAAGCCATGCCCCCGGTGCGGTGTATCCAAGCTCAGTAGGTAGTGGCACCACGATCCTGGATCAATATGGCGCCATGCAGAGAGACCCACTCTACGGCGCACTGAAATATATCCATTTAAATTGGTCAGTCGAATAACCATTATTTTTCGCACACAATAAAGATTATGGATAAAACTGAACACCTCACCGAACGCCGTCTTGCCGATGCCTGGGCAGAACTTCAAAACCACTCCGATCAAGGCTATCCGCTGGAGGCCGATGCTTATCGATTGGCGTTTGCCGATCCAGAATTTTTATTACGCCGTGAAACACGCGGAATTCGCTTTCAGCTGGAAATGCTCAAACCGGACATCGATCAAACTGAACAAGGTATCGAAAACACCATCGTCGTTTTTGGCAGCGCTCGCTTTCCTTCTCCCGAAGATGCAAATGAGGCTTTGCAAAAAGCGTTAGTGAATGGCAATGCAAGCGAACTACTGGCGGCTCAGCGGCAGGTACGCAATGCCCATTTCTACGATCAGGCACGTTTATTTGCCCGTCTTGTGGCCACTTACAGCACGCATCGGCGCCTGGAAGACCGACTATTTATTGCGACTGGAGGTGGCCCGGGCATTATGGAAGCCGCCAACCGCGGCGCGCATGAAATGGGTGCTCCTAGCGTCGGTCTGAACATTGCATTGCCCCATGAACAAAACGCGAACCCCTACGTCACACAGACTTTGAGTTTCAAGTTTCATTATTTTGCGCTTCGCAAAATGCACTTCATGATGCGCGCCAAGGCACTAGTGGCTTTTCCTGGTGGTTTTGGCACACTAGATGAATTGTTTGAAGTCATTACCTTGGTGCAAACAAAAAAGGCTAAGCCGGTCCCGATTGTTCTTTTTGGAACCGATTACTGGAAACGACTTTTCAACACAGATGTCATGCTGGAAGAAGGTGTGATCTCGGAGCAAGACTTAAATCTTTTCAGCTACGTAGATGAACCACAAGACGCATGGGACGCCATTCAAAAATTTTACGGCTTATAGAAAAAAAGCCTGCGTACTTTTCAGTAGCAGGCTTTCTATTGCCCATAAGGGCTTAATTGGTGGGATGTGCGGGGGTCGAACCCACGACAAACGGATTAAAAGTC
>CAJAFJ010000382.1 GCA_903938955.1 uncultured beta proteobacterium
AGCAACTCACCAAAGCCTTGGTTGAACGCGCACTGCAGGCTGAGCTAACTGACCACCTGGGCCACGGCAAGAATGAGCTGGTGACCAACGAGACCGGTAACACGCGTAACGGTCGCAGCAAAAAGACCCTCAAGGGTGACTTTGGTGAGCTGCCCATCGAAATCCCCCGGGACCGCGCTGGCACCTTCGAGCCACAAATCATCACCAAGCACCAGACCCGCTGGAGCGGCTTTGACGACAAGATACTGTCGCTGTACGCACGGGGCATGACGGTGCGTGAGATTCAAAGCCACCTGCAAGAAATGTACGGCGCAGAGGTTTCACCTACCCTGATTTCATCGGTCACCGATGCCGTTCTGGATGAAGTCAAAACCTGGCAGTCCCGCCCCCTGGATGCCCTGTACCCCATCGTCTACATGGACTGCATTCACGTCAAGGTGCGCGACAGCGGCGCGGTACGGGTCAAGGCCCTGTACCTGGCCATTGGCGTCAACCTGGACGGCATCAAGGAAGTGTTGGGCCTGTGGATGGCCCAGACCGAAGGTGCTAAGTTCTGGCTGCAGGTGGTGACCGAGCTGAAGAACCGGGGCGTGGCCGATATCTTTATTGCCTGTGTGGACGGTCTCAAGGGCTTCCCGGACGCGATTGAGGCGGTGTTCCCCAAGACCGCTGTGCAGCTCTGCTTGGTCCACATGGTTCGTCACAGTTTGAACTTTGTGGGCTGGAAACAGCGCAAGGAAGTTGCTGCTGATTTGCGCCTGATTTACAGCGCGGCCACCGAGGATGAAGCCTTGCGGCGGCTCACTGAGTTCGAGGGCAAGTGGGACGCATCGTTCGCGCCGATTGGCCAATCCTGGCGGCGCAACTGGACGCGCCTGACACCGTTCTTCGATTACCCGGCCGACATCCGCAAAGTGATTTACACGACCAACGCCATTGAATCGGTGAACATGAGCCTGAGGAAAATCACAAAAACCAGAGGCTCGTTTCCAACCGATGAGGCCGTATTCAAATTGTTCTACCTGGCACTGAACAACATCAGCCAGAAATGGACCATGCCGATACGGGATTGGAAGGCCGCCTTGAATCGCTTTACTATCCAGTTTGACGAGCGCATGCCGCGCGTCTAACTCAACCGCCGTTTACACAAAATTCGGGACACCCTCTTTTGGGAGGGAAAGTCAACCTGCATCACGCCAGTTCGGTGAAAGGGTGACCAACTCCCGATTTATTAAAAATTGCCATGTGCTATTTGTCTGTCACATTATTAATCAAGGAGTCCAATATGAATTTCAAGAAATTGCTTTGTTCCACATTGCTGATGTGTTCCGCTCTCGCTGGAACGATTTTTTCTCAAAACGCCAACGCTACTTCATATGGGGCGTATGGAAGTTCGGCCGTTGCACCGACGATTTACTCAAAGAATTATTGGTACAACGTTGCGTTTCCCGTCGTGGGCAGTCCGCCGAGTACCGCAACCGTAAAGCTGGTGTATTACACGTGGAACTACAGTTATCCTCGCCCCACTGGCTTCCTGGTCTACTTGTGCAATAACGGCGGCACTCTTTGTTCGGATGTCACAAATACCGGCTCTGGTTCCGTTGATTTCACCGGCTATGGCGTTCCAGCCAACCAAACATTGAAACTGTATTCTAAGGTTAATGGTACTGGAACCATGTCGCCTCTGTATGGTGCGAGTTCCAACGTGACGGTGAATTACAGCTGGTAATCAAATACCAACGCGGGCGACTATGAGTTGCCCGCGTTTTTACTCCATGCATAACATGGCACATGATTTACACCATGCCCCAAGCCGTTGCCTCAAGATAGGAGGGAGACTGTGAGTTTTTGAAGTCAATTATCTTCTTGATAATGTCCACAGGATCCGTTCCTTTTGCTTTCTCAGTGTTATAAATTGTTAGCTTCTGTGCGTCAATTACAGAAGCTTCTTTGCTGAAATTATTTATGTAGTTGTCATCTACAATTTTCCCTGTACTTGACAGTTTTCTTGTATCACCATGACTAATGTCATAAAAAATATTACTTGGTGAGTTCCCTAAACCGTAGGCTATCTTGTTAGCGGTCTCGGAGTCGGAACTAGCTGATGCGATCACCCTCTCTTGCTCAGCGGTTCTGGCTGGGGCCGCATTATTCTCGCTAGCGGCGAGAGCTTTGGCTGCGCTGGATATTGTTACCTTGTCGACCGTATTTGATGAACTGGTAGTTTTTTCCGTATCAAGGGCTGAAGACTTCGTAACGCTTCTGCCTAGTTGCTGCAGGTCGATCTTTCCAGGTGCTTGATACGCGAGCACACCATAGCTGGGTTGAATGTTCATATAAGCCTCCAATGTGAAGATATCGGTCACAGCGAAGTAGCCGTGCCGATGTTGTTTTTTCTTCTTTTTCAATCACCATCAAAGTGATGGTGTCAAGTTTTGATCTTGCCATTGAGTTGGAAAGTTGATCTTCGGAATAACAGGGTAAATCTATGCTTGTTGTGATAACTTACAGATGAGGCAGCTGTATAGTCGATACGCGAAGTGCGTATTCCTTGCGATGCTCATATCGCTCATTGAAGTTTCGGCCAGTGCTGCAGACGTACGTTATTCTGAATACTATGCGCAGCGACAAGAAGAAGCCTTCTCCCTATCTCTTGATGACGCTATCGGTCTTGCAGTTAGAGATAATCGAGTTATACGGACGGCGTATTTACAGCGCGTTGCTCAGAAATTCGATCTTTACGTTAGTGAAGGGAAGTTTTTCCCTAAGTTTTCGTTGACTACTGGTGTGTTGGATGACAAGTCGAACGGTGTATCGAGCCGCTCAAAAGATATTTCATCAAGTATCAGCCTTGCCTTGCCGACCGGTGCAAACCTGTCGGTAATAACCAAAAATGGTCTTGGATCCTCTACGTCGTTATCTTCAACCTCCATCACATTGACACAACCCTTGCTGAAGAACGGGGGCATCGACGCCAACACCGCCTCGGTTCGGATGGCCCGTATCGATGAACAGGTAAATCGCCTCGCTCTAAAGGCAACGCTCTCTCAAACAGTCGTACAGGTTATCTACGCTTATCGTGAGTTGTTACGGGCGCAAGAACAAAAGGAAATTGCAGAAACTTCGCTACAGCGAAGCAAAGATTTACATTCTATTAATAAGTCATTAATTTCTACTGGTCGCATGGCCGAAGTTGAGATATTCCAGACGGAAGCGGAAGTTGCGAATCGGGAAGTTGCGCTGGAAGAAGCTGAAAATCAAATTGATACATTCAGGCTTGCGCTCCTGGCATTACTGGCATTGGAGCCGCGCACGCCCTTGGTCGCTATCGCACCAAAAGATGTTCAATTGAAGGGGATCGATCCTACGCAAGCGCTGGATACTGCCCTAGCCTTTCAAACCGACTACCTGATTTCAAAACTTCAGTTCCAGAAATCTAGGATAAATCTCGACTACGCAAAAAACCAGGGGCTTTGGGATATATCGCTTGTCGCAGGAATGACTCAAACTCGTGGAGCTGGTGGGGGACTTGTATCAAGCGATGCCACGCAGACGACCACCTCAACAAATGAAGCATCATATGCAGGCATTCAGCTCACCATACCGCTCGGCGATCGTTCGATCGAGCAAGCTACGGTACGTGCATCGGTAGATTTGAAAAGTCAGAGCCTGAGAGTCCAAGATGCGCGTCAAGCAGTGGAGCAACTCATTCGCGATGCCGTGCGTAATATACAAACAAGGTGGCGGCAACTGGAACTGTCGAAGAAAGCAGGCAATTTATCTTTGCTCAAGTTAAATGCGGAGAAGGAAAAGCTGCAGGTCGGACGTTCGTCTAACTTTCAGATACTTTCCTTTGAAAACGATCTTCGCAATGCGGAGAACGCGCGGCTCAACGCTGAAATCTCATATTTAAATGCGCTCACTAATCTTGATGAGCGCATGGGGAAAACCCTGGACAACTGGGGCATCCCCATCGTCGAGGCCGAGTCAGAAACATATGAAAACTGAACAATCTGCACTGCTGACCGCTTTTCCTGTGCAGGCGGCAAAGAGGCGCTTGGACAAGAAGACTCTGTTTGTTATCGCAGCCATCTTTCTGGTTGCATCGGCTCTCTGCTTTTCGCTAATCACCGGTCGATTCAAACACGAATCGGCATATGCAGAGCCCCGCGCTTTGACTCCAGTCGCGTTAAATGGCGGAATCTCCCAACCTCAAACACAGGATTCTCGATTGTCCGTCGTGGGAATGATCGAAGCCAACCACACCGTGAGTGTCACAGCTCCCTTTGATGCGACTATCAAGGAGAAAGGCTTCTCATTTGATACCGAAGTCAATCAAGGGCAGCTACTGTTGACACTCGACACCACGGACCTTCTGCACCGTGTCGAGGAAGCCAAGGTCGTCATGCTCAAGGCAGCCAAGATTGTTCAGGAACTGGAAAGCTGGGAGACTGGCAGCGAGGTCGGGCGCGCAAAGCGTCATTTCGTGCAGTCCCAACAGCAGGTCGAGCAAACTGAACGAAAGGTACAGGAAGCTGAGACCCTGCTGAAGAAGGGCATCATTCCGCGCAGTGAATACGATGGTCTAGTTGAACAACTGAATGGCTTCAAGACTCAGTTGGCAGCGGCCTCTGATGACCTTCAGTCAACGTATGAGAAAGCGAGCAAGGGCACCCGCGAGATTGCTCGCATTGAATACGCACAGGCGAGAAGGAAATATGAGGATCTTTCGGGCAGTTTGCTACTCGGAAAAGTAGTCGCACCCCGTTCAGGAATCATCTCCAAGGCCCTTGCGACTTCAGGTCAGGCTCCGGCGACGCTGGACACAGGAAGTCGGATCACGAAAGGTCAATCGCTCTTCAGCATTGCCTTAACGGATAAATTGATGGTATCTGCCAAGGTCGACGAGGCCGATGTGGCTGACTTGAGCCCTGGTATGAAGGTCGAGATATCTCTTGACTCGCAGGATATACCGACCATTAAAGGTCGCCTTGTCCAAATTTCTGCTCTGGCCGTACAAAGCGGCAACTCCTCGGGGAGTTCCACTTTTGACATCAAGATAGACATTCTGGAGCTGAGTGCACAGCAACGCAGCCGGTTGCGCGTTGGCATGTCCTGCAATGTGGCTATCGAAAAAGCCCAAGGAGATGCCAGAACTGTTCCCGTCAGCAGCAACAACGTAGCTCGTTGAATGGAGTGGAACTGCGATGCTGAAGCTTGAACGGATTGGCAAGACCTATCTGTGCAATGGTAGTCACATACAGGTCCTGCAAGAAGTCTCACTGACCGTGCAGGATGGCGAAATGTGCTCAATCGTCGGCACCTCGGGATCGGGGAAAAGCACGCTTCTGAACATCATGGGCTTATTGGACACGCCAGACAGGGGGGCGGTTATTTACCAAGGGCGTCCCGTTCACGATGTTGATGATCGAACTCAGGCGGAGATCAGGAATCGCCACTTTGGCTTTGTATTTCAGTCGTTCAATCTCTTGCCACGCCTGTCTGCTTTGGACAACGTGGGTCTGCCTTTGCTTTATCGCGGCGTTGGCAAGACGGAACGACGACGGGTCGCTTCTCAATGGCTCGAACGGGTTGGTCTAGGGGATCGGGCCGATCACTTACCTGATGCACTTTCAGGCGGACAGAAGCAGCGCGTTGCGATTGCGCGTGCCCTGATCGGAAAGCCCCGGCTAGTTCTGGCCGATGAACCGACGGGTAACCTCGACCCGAAGTCCGCGGAAGATGTACTGGATCTACTCGACGAGTTAAACAGGGAAGAAGGCGTATCTATTGTTATCGTGACCCACGACTCCAGCATAAGCGCAAGGTGTCACCGAGAAATTTTGATAAGGCAGGGGCACGCTTTTGTCCAGAGAGTCACGCAATGTCCAAGTTGAGCTTACGTCATCTGCGGAGACTCTTGCGGTCGCCAGGCTTGGTTCACGCGCTGCTCCACGATGCAATGGAGAATATGCAGACTGTGCGACAACGCACGTTTTTGTCCCTGGTCGGAATTTGCGTTGGATCAGCCTCGGTCATCGCCGTGCTTAATATTGGAGAGAACGCGTCTGATGAAGCTGCGAGGCAGTTTAAGACGATGGGCACAGACTTGATCATCGTTCAGGACAGCCCGGGAATTGGGACGTTGCACAAAGTCAACTCCTTAGAACGAAAAGACGTGTCCGAGCTCATGAGGGGAATTCCTGCCATCTCCGTTGCCGCGCCGATATCGAGTTGCTCTGTCAGAACAGGAACGAGCAGAAAGACATTGGATGTAACCTCCATCGGGGCGACAGAGGATCTAATGGCGGTCGCGAGATTGCAGCTGGAGCGTGGGCGCTTTGTAACAGATCAAGATGGCTACAGTACTGTTGTGGTCGTCGGCAGCAATGTGGCCAAGGCGTTGGCAAACGGGAGGAAAGAGCTGGAGATCGGCGACAAAATTCGTATGGATAACTACCTATACACAGTTGTCGGCGTCTTGCAAAGCACTCCGAGAAACCCGTTGTTGCCTTTCGATATCGACAGTGCACTCATCGTTCCCATCAAGGCCAATCGAAGAATGAACATGGCGACGGGAAAACTCTCGAATATCCTCATCCATGTTGGAGAAGGACATGATCCCATCCAAACTCTGGCCGATGTTTCCAAGTATTTTCAGGAGAATGGGAAATCCGCTCAAGCCCAAGGTGCATTGCAACTGATCGATGGCATGAAGAAGCAAGGTCAATTGCTTACCTGGATGTTGACTGGGGTTGCTTGCATCTCACTCTTTGTTGGGGGCATTGGCGTTATGAACGTCATGCTGGCAGGAATTGTTGAGAGAAAACGAGAAATTGGTTTGCGTTTGGCCATTGGCGCAGACCGAATGAGCATCATGACAATGATCGTTAGCGAATCTATCTTGTTGTCATTTGTTGGTGGTGGTGGTGGGGCCGCGCTTGGGCTAATCATTTCGATGCTGTTCGCGATATTCTCCGGGTGGGACTATTCGTTGTCCTATTTTTCAATTTTTCTCGGATTTGGAATGTCCCTGGTTACGGGTTTGTTCTTTGGTATTTATCCGGCGCTCAAGGCCTCGGAATTGTCCCCGATTGAGGCTTTGAGGTCAGATCATTGAGTCGGCTGAAATTAGATGCCTCTAAAGGCATTGCTTGCGCAGTCAAAAAAATCTAACAATCAGCTATATTTTTTCATAACGGTCTTCGCCTGTATCCCATGATAAATATTCAATACTGATTGGCTCTTCGAATTTGAATGCTTTAGTGGCGAAGCGGAAGAATCAGTGTTTACTTGGTTTGCCAGAATTCCAAACAACGTCCCTACAGTAGATTGTTGTTTATTTGGGGAGTATCCTGCACTAAGCAGCATGCTGCTGTCAGCCAATTTATTTTTAGAGTTTTCAAGGACTTTGGCAATCGCCAAGTGGAAAATCTCTTGTCGAGATTTTGAGTTTGATTGTCCAACTACTGTTTGACTTTCGTTATCAAATTGAATATCGGCAGATTTATTCTCAATCGTCTTTTCGCTTGGCTTCCATTTCATATTTGATTGGAAGTAATCCGAACTTTTATCCGGTGATGGTATTACCGTTTTTTCATCGCCAGATGGTGACAGAATAGAGATTGCTTTTTCTAGAAATTTCAAATTTGATACATGCACGGGCGTGGAAACTGGGTCTAAAATTTCCTTGATAAAACCGTGGTCAAGAGAAGTATTTTTTAGTGTGGTGTCCGAGAGAATACGATCAGCTACTTTGGCATCACTTGCTGGAAATGCATAAGTCACCTTGTGGCCCTGTGGGTCATAAAGATTACCTGGCGTACTTTTTTCGCCGCTTTGTCGGTACATGGCCAGATCAGCGACAACGCCATCAACTTGAGCCAAATCGATCCCATTTTTGGATGCGTAGTCATACAGTTCACTCATCTGGGAGCGATCTGTGGTCGTTAGAAAATTCACCGCCGGAGTCGAACCGTTATCCACTGTAGCAACTGGAATTGAAGCATTGACATCGTTGTTGTGAAACATTCTTGACATCAGGAGTGAACGGCCTTTTAGCACTGAGCTCAGGCTTACGGTGTCACTTTTTAATTCTGTGCTCGCAACCACTGCGGTGTTCGTTGCTGTTACCGATTCAGCTTTGACAGCAGTGGGTTGCGTTGTCAACGATGAATTGGAAAACTGCGATGTTTGATTGATGGTATTCATGTGGTCAAGCTTGCCTCCAAAAGAATGGAGCTCTTTGGCTCCATTCATACCTACATATCTTTGTAGTTCCAGTTGTTGTCTGGAAACAGAATAATCTTCCTATGCTTTTCTAGCTCAGTATTTCCAGTTGATAGTCAGGCTGTCTTTTGTAGTCGGTGCCATAGCGGGGAATGTGCCACCAGTTATTGAGTGACGAATCCAGACGAATACTCCTCGCCCAAACTTTAGCGTGTTGAAAGCAGTGATAGTGCCTGACGAACCTGGCAAGACGGTCTGACAGTTTCCAACCGTCGATGAATACGGCGTTGAGTAGCAGATCTGTACCGTTTCGGCTCCTCCCTGAGGCGGGTAAGCGACAAGGCTGTAGGCAACGCTAGTGATACTTTGTGGAAGAGAACCGGCAGCCGATACATTTGCATAAACGACATCCAAGCCTTTAATTGACGTTGTTCCAGAGACGGATATATAGCTGGCTTGAAGCTGTCTAGTGATAGGCGTGCCAGTGGTAGCAAATGCAGCGAAGGACGTGGAGAGCGTGAAAGCTAACGCAATTTTTTTCAAATTAAAATTCATATGAGTCCCTATTGAGATGGAATGATTAGGCAGACAGTAGTCTTCTTACTAAGAATTTCAGCGTTAGACAAAATGCAAAGAGGAAATTTACGATAGTCAATTTAGGACTCTAGAGCAATATTTAGTTGCTGTATATCCCCCAAATGGGGGATATATGGGTTTAATTTTGGTTAATTTGATGCATATTTCAGCCAATCCACAGCCAGCCATGAAGAGGCCTTGCTTTGGCTGAAAATTACAAGTGACTCGTTACTCAGGGTCGCTTCAGAATTCTGAAAATAAAGTAGGCAAAAAAAAGCCACCATCAAGGCGGCTTTTTTGTTAGAAATTCATCTGGTTACTTGTCACCAGTCGGCGTCTTTAAAACCCAATGCGTTTCACCTTTTGGCGTTGGTGGCATCACATTGCCAACCCCGATTGCACGAGTTTCACCTGAGTTACCCATTGGGTGCCACACACCACCTTGTGGGCATTTCTCGCCAGTTTTTGCTTTTGTTCCTGCTGGAAGCGCCATAAATATCCCCTAAAACCTCCCGCCACTATTAGCGGGTCGTCGATATATTGTGGTAATTGCGAATATTTCAAGCCATGTTAATTCACGGTATACCTCAACTTGGCGTCAGGTGAAGGCTCAAATCGCGTCAGATTAGGGCTGCTTCAGGCTTTGTCTGACCTTCTCCGCTAGATTTCTCACTCAGACTTCAACCTGACACGCCACGCGTTAGCGTGCTTTATATTCCGTCTTCTGAGATGTCACCCTAGGTGGGCAACAATCTGAGTTGGTGTTTTTTCACCTCCCTGCATGGGAGGGCGTGGCTAGGCCACAAGCCTAAACTGGTTTGACGAGTTTAGGCTTACGGATTTTTTTGCGACATTTCCCCCGCGTTCTACAGCAGGCATGAGGTCATTGTTTTCTTCAATGCGCAGCATTCGAATATCGCGTACCGAAGGCGTGAACCAGTCATATCTCGATGCCAAGTCTTGCACGGCAAGAACACAAGACACCGCATCCACTGTTTTGCCACCGAAGTAAACGGAGCCTTGTTGCCAATCAAATCCGTATTCGTCCACCAACACTTTACGAATGTCCGTGTAGGCGTTGTTGTACGAGGTGTTGTGATACGTGTCCTGGAGGACTGTTGTATCAAGATCGAAGGTAATGGCGTACATGACGCTCCTTAAAAATCAAAAATCTGGCACTGGTGGGATTTTCGCTGCTAATGCATTCGTCAGCAAGCATCTGCATCCCCCATTTGGGGGGTGCTTGTATTTTGTTAAAGAACTGATGTCATTGCCATTAGCAACAACAGCAGCAGCAGCACTCTCACCATTAAATGAGTCATTCCTCCACCTCAGGTTTCTGCCAATATCGGCATAGGGGATATGTACGAGGTGAAAGAAAGGCAGAAGCACGGCTTTTAACTCGATCTAACTCAGTCTCTGGCACAGTCAGATCATTGAGTCTGTTGGGCAGTGCGGATGTTTTATTGCCGATATTTGCCGGGTTGAATCCGGCATTTTTTGCCGCTTGATTTTGGCCGCGACGGACAGAACGGAGTCTCTGTAGCGCCTCAGCGTCAAGGTCTGCCCCTTCAATGTCTTACTGGTGGCCACTGCCTGGCAGCGTGCAGTATGCGTAGCACTCGCACCAAGTCACCGGCAACGTCGTAAATCAGGATGTAGTTTCTATGTGCAACAAGCTCGCGCGTGCCTTGCAGTCGGCCAGGCCGACCAAGACCCGGATGATCCACCAGGCGGGCTGCTTTCTCGGATAGAAGCTCATCGAGATCGAGCGCCGCGCTTGGGTTGTCGGCTGCGATGTACTCGCGAATTACTTTTCGGTCTTCTCGCGCCGGTCGCGTCCAAACCAATTTCACGAATTAACGCCGGTCATTTTGCGTCGTGTCTCTGCGCGCCAGGCTACTGCTTCCGCTTCGACCTCTTCTGCTGAAACCACATCGCCGACATTGGCCGCGTCGAGGCCGATTTGCACCTCACGCCGGAACCAGGAGTCATGCTCTGTGGCTTCTTGTTGTTGCTTCACGAAATCACGCATGAAGTCGCGCAAGAGTTGCGCGCCGGTACGGTCGCGGGATTTAGCGGCCGTGGAAAACTGGTCTTTCAATCCTTCATCGACCCGGAAGGTAAAAGTTGCTTCACTCATGGCGCTGCCTCTATGTGTTACAAGATAAGTGCAATGTAGCACAAAGGTCAATCGTCGCTCAAGTCCTAAGTCCTGCGACACCACCGATCTGCTCCGTTTCTATGGCGTAAGAAGGTTGCATGTTTTGGTCGCAAGTTGCAAAATACTTGCACCATAACTTACTACAGGATGATGTCAATGCGCAACAAGACAGAACCCGGCACCTATGACTTGATGACCGGCAGGCTGCTGCTGGGCTATGCCCGCGTCAGCACCGACGATCAGGAGCTGGCCAGCCAGCGTGACGAGCTGCACGCGGTAGGGTGCACGCGTATTTTTGCCGAGAAGATCACTGGCACCCACAGAAACCGGCCGGAGCTGGGCAGGTTGCTCGATCACTTGCGTCCCGGCGATGTTGTGACCGTGACGCGCCTTGATCGCCTGGCCCGCAATACCCGCGACTTGCTGGACATTGCCGAGCGCATCCAGGAAGCCGGCGCGGGCCTGAGCAGCTTGGCCGAGCCGTGGGTCAACACCACGACGCCGGCCGGTCGCATGGTGTTGACCGTGTTCGCCGGCATTGCCGAGTTTGAGCGCAGCCTGATCGTGGAGCGCACCAGGAGCGGTCGTGTAGCCGCCAAGGCGCGAGGCGTGAAGTTTGGGCCACGTCCTACCCTCACCCCTGCCCAGGTCAAACATGCCCGCCGTCTGATCGACCAGGACGACCACACCGTGAAGGAAGCTGCTGAGTTGCTGGGCGTTCACCGTACAACCCTTTATCGCGCCATAGCCAGAGCCGAGGAAGTCAGCCAGGTCGAGGCCAAGCAGCGCGGTGCGTTTCAGGAGGACGCATTGACCGAGGCCGACGCACTGACGGCTGTCGGACAGGAAGAAGCGCGATCATGACCAGAGGAACATGCGGCACCTATCGCGTTCCACCACTTCGCCCCGAGCTGCAAGCCGCCCATGATGGGATGGACGCCAAGGGGGATTACTTCGCCTATGCCGTGTGCAGCACGCATGACGGCCAAGTGTGGGAAGTGAATACCAGGCAGGGGAATATCTACAGCAACCTTGATGGCAGCTATATCGACCATGACGAGGGGATGGTGGCCGGTGTGGCCTGGCTGTTGGCGCAGGTAGAGCGTGAACCTGACGCCGACGAGCTAGCCTTCCGACTGCTATGGAAAGAACACCGAAAGCAGTAATTGTGCTTGCACGCTTTTACGATTTGTCGCAAAATTACATACACGTAAAAATATAAAAGGTGAAAACATGATTATTGGACTTTTGAATCAGAAGGGCGGGGTAGGGAAAACCACCATCGCCGTGAACTTGGCGGCCAGCCTTGCACGCACCGGGGCACGTGTGCTGCTGATTGACGCCGATCCCCAGGGCAGCGCCTTAGATTGGGCTGCAGCACGACAAGGGGAGCCACTCTTTTCTGTAGTCGGATTACCAAGGCCGACCGTACATAAGGAAATCGGTCAGATCGGCCACGGATATGACCACATCGTCATCGACGGGCCACCCCGCGTTACTGACTTGGCCCGGTCGGCCATCATGGCCGCCGACGTTGTTCTGATCCCCGTGCAGCCCAGCCCATACGACATTTGGGCAGCCGACGAAGTAGTGAAGCTCATCGACGAGGCGCGTGTTTACAAGGAAGGGCTTAAAGCCGCTTTTGTGGTTAATCGTAAAATCGCAAATACTGCAATTGGACGCGATGTGGGAGAAGCCCTGGCAGCCTATCCGGTGCCGGTACTGGTGGCGAGCATTACTCAGCGAGTGGTTTTTGCTGAGGCGGCGGCCCAGGGTAAGGCTGTTCATGAAATTGATGCAGGGGGGCCGGCCGCGGTCGAGATTGAGGCAGTAGTGGCCGAACTGCTGGAGTTCACACGATGAGTACAAAGAAAGTTTCTATTGGTGCCAAGCCGACCAACAAACCGGCCGCCGATGCTTGGGTGGAAAGTCGCGCTGCCGTTGATGCACCCGAGGCGATGAAACGCCTAACCATTGACGTGCCAGAGAGCTTGCACCGTGCAATCAAGTCCCAGTGCGCCATGCGTGGCACCAAGATAGCCGACGAAGTGCGCGAGTTACTTTTACAGAAATACGGAAATCATTAAATGATATTTTGTAATATTAGAGGCTAGAAAACTTGAAAAGGAGAGGCGTCGCATGACCGAATCAGACAAGAAAAAACCAGGCCCCCCCCCAGAGCCTGATTTGTTTCCAGAAGAAAAGGTACGAGCGTTGCGCAAGCCGTGGACGACGGAACTCTCGCCACGTTATAGACAGTTGATCGAGGACGCCCTAGAAATCGAACAGGAAGAAGCCAAGGCAGTCGGCGCGCTTGGTTACATGGCCCGCACACTCGCGCAAGCCACCTTGCCCCACACCGACCCGAAATTACCGGCTGGCACGCTGTACACCCGCGACACCGGTCGCTTGACCCTCTCCGTTGCGCCGACGAGTCGCCGACATGGCATTCCCTACGGCTCGATTCCTCGCGTGATTCTCGCTTGGATATGCAGCGAAGCCGTGATGAAAAAGGAGCGCGTCCTTTCCCTTGGCCACTCGCAAAGCGAGTTCTTGGAACGGCTCAAGCTGCACAACAACGGCCGCGACATTGCCCGGTTCCGCGAGCAAGCCTTGCGGCTGTTTAAGTCGGTCATTTCTGTGGAGTACACCGACGACCGTGAGGGCGACTTGTCCACCCGGCTGATGATTTCCGAGTCGTCGCATGTATTTTGGCATCCCAAGGCGTCCGAGCAGCGCGGGCTTTGGGAAAGCTCCTTGGAGCTGTCCGAGGGCTTCTATCGGGAGATCATGGCCGCGCCGGTTCCCATTGACATGCGCGTGTTTCACGCCTTGAGCAAATCCCCCTTGGCGATGGACATTTACACATGGTTGACCTATCGAATGTTCGTCCTGCGACGGTCGGGCCGTGCGTCCGCTTTCGTGCCGTGGGCCGGGTTGAAGTCTCAGTTTGGGGCAGGCTACCCAGACACTGACCAAGGATTCCGCGACTTCAAGAAGCGGTTTCGTGCGCGCCTGAAAGAGGTTCTGCTGTTCTACCCTGCTGCTCAAGGCCACATCCAGGAAGCTCCCGTTGGTTTGGCGCTGACACCGTGTGAGCTGCACATTGCCCATACGAACGGTGCCAAGCTGTCTAAGCTCCCCACGAAGTTGTAAGCATTCACCTTGGGCGTGCGCGAAAGCTGGTCGCCTGTTCCAAGCCGATGGCCTCCCCGCGTCGTTATCGAAAGGCAAAACGCGGGCCTGGCCAACTCTAGGCGTCAAAACCGTGGTGTTATCCACGGGCAGCCTGTGGATAACACCACTTATCCACGTGCAATCTGTCCCGCGCCCTGAAAGGCCCGCCGCCAGAGGCGTTGAGGCCGATCCGGGCAAGTTGTTCACGTGTAATCTGTCCCGCCGTCACGTGTAATCTGTCCCGCCGTCACGTGTAATCTGTCCCGTAGCGGTCTTATCAACAGGCCGCTAACCCGCACCAGGCCTAGGTTTCCAGACTTTTCCACAAGCCCTACAAGTAGCTTGCTACAAGTAAGGTATTCAAATATATTTAAAACTAGTAATAGCCATAGCGCTGCAGTGGATAACTTGCGTCGTCAGTACAAAGACATAAATCCACCGACTCTTGGGGCAAAGCCCCCGCCAGTTCCCACGGCCCTTCGGGCCCTAACCCGCGCTTCGCGATCCCCATATCGAGGCCCCCAAAGGGGGCAAAACCAGTACCCCAAGCTTCGCTCGCTCACTTCGTGTGCTCCAGGGCTTCGCCCTCGCCTACGGCTCACCAAACCACCTTCAAGTGACCCCAAGGGGTGAAACCAGAAACCCCGACAACCAAGAACCGCACTTCGTGTCGGTTCAAGTCAGTAATTTTTCAATTGCCAACGGTAGCTACCCATCACCTGAAGGCTTCGCCTCGACA
>CAJAFJ010000383.1 GCA_903938955.1 uncultured beta proteobacterium
AGTGCTCAGGTCTGCAAAGACATGAAGCTGGGCGAGACGGCGGTGAGACGCTGGCTGGCGCAGGTTGATGCCGAACAACTCGGCCAGCCGGGCATCGGCAAACCTTTGACCGCTGAGCAGCAGCGTATCCGCCAGCTTGAAGCCGAGAACCGGCAACTGCGAGGCGATGTTGAAATCTTAAAAAAAGCATCGGCCTTCTTTGCCCGGGAACTGCGATGAGCTATCAGCTTGTTGAGCAACTGCAACAGAAGGCCGTGCCGGTCAATCAGCTGTGCCGAGTGTTGGCGCTTAGCCGTTCAGGCTTCTACACGGCGCGCAAGCGTGCACAAGTCCAGCCAGCAGTGTGCGAAGCCAGCGTGCACCTGAAGGCTGCCTTTGCGGCCAGTGGTGGTGCTTACGGCAGCCGTCGTTTGCGCACGGCAGTGGCCTCGCGAGGGGTTGTGATTGGCAGCTACCGTTTGCGCCGTTTGATGCGCAAGCATGAATTACGCTCGGTATGGAAGCGTAAATTCGTGCACACCACCGACAGCAAGCATGCGCTGCCGATCTCGCCCAATGTGTTGAACCGGCAGTTCAATCCGACGCGGCCCAACCAGGCCTGGGTGGCAGATATCACCTACATCCGAACGCGCAGCGGCTGGTTGTATCTGGCGGTGGTGCTGGACTTATTTGCGCGCAAGGTCGTGGGCTGGGCGATGGCGCCGGACATGCAGGCCACGCTGGTGTGCAAGGCACTGCAACTGGCCATCGTGCAACGCCAACCGGCGCCGGGGCTGATCGTGCATTCGGACCGCGGCAGTCAGTACGCCAGCGCCGCTCATCAGGCACTGTTGAGCAAGCATGGCTTGGTCGGCAGCATGAGCCGCAAGGGCAATTGCTGGGACAACGCGGTGATGGAGCGCTTCTTCCTGAATTTGAAGATGGAGCGCGTCTGGCAGAAGGATTACGCCAACCATGCCGAAGCCATGAACGACGTTGCGGACTACATCGTCAGCTTCTACAACAGCCAGCGGCTGCACTCCAAACTGGGCAACTTGCCACCCAATGCTTTCGAGCAGAAATCGGCAATCAAACAACCTATCGGTCTGTGCGAAAAAACTTGACCAGGACATTTCAGTGATTCCCCTCCCTGCAAGAGAGGGGGTGAATCCAGGGCGTTCCGATAAGCTTCAGTCAACGCTCTAACTGATTCAAAGGGCATAACAAGGAGACAAGCATGACCGTAGACAGTTCCCCCGCTGCCCCCGCAGTGATAAGTGCCCAATCGCGCACCACCTCATTTCAAGTTGAGCCATTGACGGGCGCCCTTGGGGCGCAAATCAACAACATCCACCTGGGCGCTGCTTCGCGCGATCCAGCAATGATGGAAGAGATCCGCGCTTTGCTACTCAAGCACAAAGTGCTGTTCTTCCGTGACCAGGACATTGCTCGCTCCGAGCACGTGGCCTTTGCCAAATATTTTGGTGAACTGGAAGACCATCCTGTCGCCGGAAGTGACCCTGAAAACCCCGGCTTGGTACGCATTTACAAGAGCCCGGACGTGCCTAACGACCGTTATGAAAACGCCTGGCACACCGATGCGACCTGGCGTGAAAAGCCGCCAATGGGCTGTGTGCTTCGCTGTGTGGAATGCCCGTCCGTGGGGGGGGACACCATGTGGGCCAACATGGTTCTGGCTTATGAAAATCTGCCAGAGCACATCAAAACCCAAATCGCCCCCTTACGTGCCCGTCACAGCATTGAGGCCACCTTTGGCGCCGCCATGCCGATCGAGAAACGCCTGGCACTCAAGGCTCAGTTTCCGGACCCTGAGCACCCTGTGGTGCGGACCCACCCGGAGACCGGCGAAAAAATTCTGTTTGTGAACCCGTTCACCACCCACATCACCAACTTTCACACCGCAGCCAATGTGCGCTTCGGGCAAGACTATGCACCCGGCGCCTCCAACTTGTTGCAGTACCTCATCAGCCAGGCGCAGATTCCGGAGTACCAGGTGCGCTGGCGCTGGAAACCGAACAGCATGGCCATGTGGGACAACCGCAGCACACAGCACTATGCAGTGATGGATTACAAGCCCTGCTTCCGCAAGATGGAACGCGCCGGGATCATGGGCGACGCGCCTTATTGATCACTGCTTCAGACATTCAACCCATAACCCAATCAAGGACACAACATGAATTTCACAGACGGTTCACTCTTCCCTGAAAACCAGGAAAAATTGGTAATTACCTGCGCTCCCTACGGCCCCGAGTGGGAGCCATCCGACTTTCCGCAAGACATTCCTGTCACGATGGAAGAGCAGATTCAAAAAGCAGTGGATTGCTACAACGCCGGTGCAACCGTCATCCACATCCATGTGCGTGAACTCGACGGCAAGGGCTCAAAGCGTCTGTCCAAGTTCAATGAGCTGATCGCCGGCATCCGTGCCCGCGTTCCCGACATGATCTTGCAGGTGGGTGGCTCCATTTCCTTCGCTCCCGAGGCAGACGGCGATGTCGCAAAGTGGTTGTCGGACGACACCCGCCACATGCTGGCGGAGTTGAGCCCGAAGCCCGACCAGGTCACTATTGCCATCAACAGCAACCAGATGAACGTGGTCGAGCAAATGTGCGCCGCCGACGTTGCCGGCACCAGCCTGGGAACCCCCGAGGGCATGGCGGCCTATAGCGAGATGACCATTCCCGCCGGCCCTTCCTGGGTTGAGGAGCACATCAAGCGCTTGTCGGCCAATGGCATACAGACCCACTTTCAGTTGGCGAACATCACCCAGATCGAAACCGTGGAACGCAATATGCGCCGCGGTGCCTGCAACGTGCCGCTGATTCTGACCTGGGTCGCCATTGGTGGTGGGTTCGATCAGCCCAATCTCTACAACCTGGCCAATTTTGTGCGCGCTTGCCCGGATGGTGCGGTGCTGACGCTGGAGACCTCCATGCTCAACGTGCTGCCGATCAATATGATGGCCATTGCCATGGGTCTCCATGTGCGCTGCGGCATTGAGGACAACATCTGGACGCAGGACCGTTCACGCAAGATGAGCACGGTGGAGCAGATTGAGCAACTGGTTCGCATTGCCAAGGAATGCGGCCGCCCGGTCGCTAACGCCAAGGAAGCCCGCAAAATTTACCGCATTGGCGAGTTTTACAGCAACGCAGATGAAACCCTGGCGCGCAACGGCTTTTCGCCCAATCGCAAGCCGGGTCAAAAAGGCTGCACCCAGCACGCTTGAGGCACACACCATGGTCACGCACCCTGTTACCGTTTTGATTGTTCCCGGTCTGCGTGACCAGGTCGCGTCTCATTGGCAAACGCTGCTGGAGACGCGCTTGCGCACCCAGGGCCAGGCGGTGGCGTCGGTGCCACCCATGGGCCGGGCCGATCTTGATTGCGCTACCAAGGTGGCGGCGATTGAAGAAGCGGTCGCGGCCATCGACGGCCCTATCGTTTTGGTGGCTCATAGTGGCGGCTGCATCATGGTGGCGCACTGGGCTGGGCAGACACATCAGACACACCGTATTCATGCGGCCTTGTTGGCCACGCCGCCCGATTTTGAGCAGCCCATGCCCGAAGGCTATCCGAGTCAGGAGGCGCTGCAACAGGGGGGCTGGTTTCCGGTGCCGCGTGGGCCACTCCCGTTTCGCAGTCTGGTCGCCGCCAGCCGTAACGACCCGCTGGGTCGTTACGAAACAGTGGCTGAACTGGCACGGGGCTGGGGTAGCGAACTGATGGATTTAGGCGAGGTGGGGCACCTTAACCCGGCCTCTGGTTTTGGTGACTGGCCTTTGGCAGACACCCTCATTCAACAACTCTCCCAAGCGCCCCAGGCGGTTTGAGGGACAACTTCGCAGGAATACTCATGGCACAAGCAATACGTTTATCCCAGACCGGTGGCACCGAGGTGCTGAAACTGGAAACCGTCGAGGTCGGCGACCCCGGCCCGGGTCAGGCACGCGTGCGTCACAGTTTTGTGGCGGTCAATTTCATTGACATTTACTTTCGCACCGGCCGCTACCCCATGCCCTTGCCCAATGGACTGGGCTCGGACGCGGTGGGTGTGGTCGAAGCGGTTGGCCCGGGCGTCACCGACATCAAGGCGGGCGACCGGGTCGGCTACCTGCTGGGGCCGCAAGGGGCTTACTGCGACGTGCGGGTGATGCCGGCTGATGTGCTGATTCCGCTGCCCGATGGCGTGAGTGACCGCACGGCCTCCGCACTCATGATGAAAGGCTTGACCGCCCAGTACCTGTTCCGCCAGGTGTACCCGCTCAAGGGCGGCGAAACCATTCTGTACCACGCCGCAGCTGGCGGTGTCGGCCTGGTGGCGTGCCAGTGGGCCAAAGCCCTGGGTGTGACCATGATCGGCACGGTCAGCACCGACGAAAAGGCGGAATTGGCCCGTGCTCACGGATGCACCCACACCATCGTGACCTCCCGCGAAGACATTGCCAAGCGCGTGCGTGAAATCACCGACGGCAAAGGCGTGCCGGTGGTGTATGACTCGGTGGGTAAAGACACGCTGATGGCCTCGCTGGACAGCTTGCAGCCCCGGGGTGCGCTGATCAGCAACGGCACCAGCTCCGGCCCGGTCGTGATTGACACCACGCTGCTGGCTGTCAAAGGTTCGATCTGGGTCACGCGCCCGGCCATGATTCACTACGCCACGCCCCGTGCGCACATGCTGGACATGGCCAAAGAACTGTTTGACCTGGTGCTGGCCGGAAAAATCAAGGGCGAACCGAACCAGAGCTTCGCGCTGGCCGATGCGGCCCAAGCACACCAGGCACTGGAATCCCGTCAAACCGTGGGCGCCACGGTACTGGTGCCCTAACATGCACATCGACCCCAACGCGCCGCAGCGCGACACCTACCTGCATGGCAAAGGACCGGCCTGGTTCGCGTTTTTCATGACCATGGCGCTGATGATGTTTGACTACATCGACCGCCAGGTGATCGTCTCGCTGTTTCCCCACATCAAGGCGGCCTGGGGTTTGTCTGACACACAGTTGGGCGCACTGGTTTCGGTGGTGTCGGTCACGGTAGCGCTGGGAGCCTTGCCGATTGCGCTGCTGGCCGACCGTGCCAGCCGGGTCAAAAGCATTGTGGTCATGGCCACCGCCTGGAGTTTGGCCACCATTTCCTGCATGTTCACCCGCAACTACAGCCAACTGTTGGTGGCTCGCGCCATGGTGGGTGTCGGCGAAGCGGGCTACGGCTCAGTGGGGGCCGCGCTGATTGCCAGCCACTTCCCATCGCGGATGCGCGGGGCCTTGATGGCGGGATTTTTCGCCATGGCATCGGTTGGCTCGGTTTTGGGTGTGGTGCTGGGCGGGATGATCGCCACCCGCTGGGGCTGGCAAGCGGCTTTTGGCGTGGTCGGCCTACCCGGTCTGGCGTTGGCCCTGCTGTACCTCAAGGTGCGTGATTACCCTACGGTCAAGCTGGATTCGCAGCGGGAGCAGGCTGCCAGCACAGTGGGCAGTGCAGCCGTCTTTGCCGCCAAGGCGGTCTTTCGGTCACGCACCATTCTGTGGGCTTGTGCCGGCAGTGCGGCCCAGTTGATTGTGGTGTCGTCCATTTGGTCGTGGATGCCGAGTTTTTTAAACCGCATCCACGGCATGCCGGCCGACCAGGCCGCCATCAAGGCCGCCATGGTGGTGCTGTGTGGTGCGCTGGGCAGCGTGGTCTGGGGTATGGCAGCCGACCGGGTCGGCGCACGCTCACCGCGCGGCAAGTTGTGGTTTCTCTCCTTCGTCTGTCTGCTGTCCATGGTGGTGCTGTCATTGGCGTTCAGGGCAGAGGCGTTGCACTTGGCACTGACACCTCAGACCCAGTTTGCCTTGGTGGCCTTCGGTGGGTTTTTGATGACGTGCACGGTGGGGCCCGTGTCCGCCATCGTGATGAACGTGATTCACCCAGGAGTGCGCGCCACCGGGTCGTCCGTGTTGTCCATTTTCCAGAATCTTTTTGGCTTGGCTTTAGGTCCGGTCATTGCAGGTACCTTGTCGGATGCGTGGGGAATCACCAGCGCACTGGCCGTCATGCCCCTGTTTTCCGTGCTTGCTGCCGCGGCCTTTGTGCGTGCATCAGGCAGTTATGAGAGTGATATGAAGTCCGTTGAGGAGACCCTATGAAAGCCTGCATGCAACAGCAATCCTTGCTGATTTCAAACCTGTTGGTTCACGCTGAACGCCACCATGGCAATCAGGAAATCGTGTCCCGGCGCGTCGAGGGCGACATTCACCGCCAAACCTTTCGCCAGTTGGGCGAGCGTTCGCGCCGCATGGCCAATGCGCTCAAAGCGCTTGAGCTGCAGTTTGGTGAGCGCATCGGCACCCTGGCCTGGAACGGCTACCGTCACATGGAGCTGTATTACGCGGTGTCCGGCTCGGGCTTGGTATTGCACACCCTCAACCCACGCCTGCATCCTGACCAACTGGTGTGGATTGCCGACCATGCCGAAGACCAGGTGCTGTTTTTTGACCTGAGCTTTGTGCCCCTGGTGGAAGCCGTGACGCACCGTGTCAAGACCATCAAGCACTTTGTGGTCATGACCGACCGCGCGCACATGCCCGCCAGCAGCAAGATTCCCAACTTGCTCTGCTATGAAGACTTGCTGGAGGCCCAAAGCGATCAATTCACCTGGCCTGAGTTTGATGAAAACACGGCCAGCTCGCTGTGTTACACCTCCGGCACCACGGGCAACCCCAAGGGCGTGTTGTACAGCCACCGCTCCACCGTGCTGCACACCTATGCGGCGGCGCTGCCCGATTCTTTGAGCTGCTCTGCGCGCGATGTGATCCTGCCAGTGGTGCCCATGTTTCACGTCAACGCCTGGGGTTTGCCTTACGCCGCGTGCATGGTAGGGGCCAAGCTGGTGCTTCCCGGTCCCTTTCTGGATGGCAAGTCGCTGCACGATTTGTTTGAAACAGAAGGCGTCACGGTGTCTGCCGGTGTGCCGACGGTCTGGCAGGGGCTGCTGACCCATGTGGAGACTAACGGCCTGCACTTCTCCACCATGCGCCGAACCATCATTGGGGGCTCAGCTTGCCCGCCGGTGATGATGCGAACCTTTCAGGAGCGTTACCAGGTGTCGGTGCAACACGCCTGGGGCATGACCGAAACCAGTCCGGTAGGAACCGTCTGCGCCCTGAAAACAAAGCACCTGGCACTGGATGCAGAGGCGCAACTGGCCGTGCAATACAAGCAGGGCCGTGTGGTATTTGGCGTGGACATGAAAATCATCGGCGAGGAGGGCCAGGAACTGCCGCACGATGGCAAAACGGCTGGAGAACTGCTGGTGCGTGGTCCCTGGGTGGTGGCCGATTATTTTAAAAGCGACAAAGCGTCGCCTCTGGTCGATGGCTGGTTTCCGACCGGCGA
>CAJAFJ010000384.1 GCA_903938955.1 uncultured beta proteobacterium
ATCGGCTTGGCCACATGGTCGTTCATGCCGCAAGCCAGACAGATATCGCGGTCAGCCTGCATGGCGTTGGCGGTCATCGCGACAATCGGCAAGTCAGCCAAGCGGGGCAAGGCCCGGATGCGTCGGGTCGCCGTCATCCCGTCCATCACCGGCATCTGCATGTCCATCAGCACCACGTCATAGTCAGCCGCTTGCACTTTATCGAGTGCCTGCTGGCCGTTTTCGGCCAGATCCACAATGAAGCCGGCATCGCGCAACAGTTCCATGGCCACTTCCTGATTCAGTTCGTTGTCTTCCACCAGCAGAATGTGCGCGCCTTTGATGCTGGCCAGAGATTCCTCAATGGCACTGGGCGCATCCACCAACTGACGGATATTGACCGGCGCCTCACCCAGCACACGCACCACACAGTCGAACAGCAATGAGGCATTGACGGGCTTGATCAGCACATCTTCAATGCCGGCCTCTTCGGCGCTCTTCAACACTTCTTCACGGCCATAACCGGTCACCAGCACCATGCGGGGCATGGCGGTCAAGGGTCGTTCACGAATTTTCTTGGCCAACTCAGCGCCATTCATGACCGGCATTTGCCAATCAAGAAACAGCATTTCGTAAGGTTTGTCCTGGGCTTGTGCCCGGTCCACGGCATCCAGCGCGGCGCGGCCGGAGTCCACCTGGTCCACTTGGAAATTCAAGCTGAGCAGCATGTCGGTCAACAGCAAGCGGGCGCTCTCGTTGTCATCCACCACCAGCACCCGCTTGCCGTACAAATCATGGCTCAAGGCCAGTGTGCGCGGTTGGGCCATGCCGCGGCCCAGTCGGACGGTGAACCAGAAGGTGCTGCCTTTGCCCAGTTCGCTCACCACCCCCACCTCTCCCTGCATGAGATTGACCAGTTGCTTGGTAATCGCCAGCCCCAGGCCGGTGCCGCCAAACTGGCGGGTCGTGGAGTCATCCGCCTGCTGAAAACTCTGGAACAGTTGCGCCGCCTGCGCCTCGGTCAAACCAATGCCGGTGTCTTTGACCGCCCCGTACAAAATCACCTCGTGGTCAAACTCTTTTTGCAGGGTCATCTGGATGTGAATCTCGCCTTGGGCGGTGAACTTGACGGCATTGTTGGCGTAGTTGACCAGGATTTGCCCCAACCGCAAGGGGTCGCCAATGAGGTAGTTGGGCACCGTCTTGTCGACATCAAACACCAACTCCAGCCCTTTGGCAAAGGCCTTTTCGGCAATCAGGCTGGCCACGTTGTCCAGCACCTTGTCGAGCTCAAACTCGATTTTTTCGATATTGAGTTTGCCCGCTTCGATCTTTGAATAATCCAGAATGTCATTGATGATGCCCAGCAAATGCTGGCTCGACCCCTGAATCTTTTTGACATACTCGCGCTGGCGTTGCGTCAGGTCGGTCTTGAGCACCAGGTACGACATGCCAATGATGGCGTTCATGGGCGTGCGGATTTCGTGGCTCATATTGGCCAAAAAGGTGCTCTTGGCGCGGTTGGCGCTTTCGGCCACATCCTTGGATTGGCGCAGCAACTCCGCGGCCGCCCGCTCGATGGTGATGTCCTCAATGATGCCCAGAAAACCACGTTGCGTGCTGGCCAGTTCAAGCTGTCGGCCACTCAGGCGCGCCCAAAACCGGCTGCCGTCTTTTCTGACCAACTGCTGCTCCTGCTGCAGAAATGACCCTTGACCATCCTGGCTATAGACCGTTTGCCCCACCAGTTGGTAAGCGCTGTCATCGGCGTACCAGATGCGGGTGGACTGCCCGTTCAACTCGCCAGGCGCATAGCCCAGCATCTCTTCCACGCGGCGGTTACAGCGCACAACGATGCGGTCTTGCATCAGCACAATGCCCACGGTCACGGTGTCGAAAATGGCGTTTTGTTCGTCATGGGCTTCGCGCAAGCTGACTTGCTGCTGCATCAGCGCCTGGCTGGTCTCTACCAGCTTGGCGGTGCGTTGTTCCACCAGCATTTCAAGGTTGTTCCGCTCCGCCTCCAGGTCCGCCTTGGCCGCCGTTTGCTCCTCATTGGCCACACGAAAAGCGACGACGGCTGCCGCCATGCCTCCGATTAACTCCGCCGGGTGTTGAGCCAATTTATTGACCGATTCAAAATCTGCCTCCAACACCTCCGCCTCATCCCCTTTCTTGAGCTGACCCAAGGCCCGGGCCAACAGGGACAGTCGCCCGGACAGCAGCATGGCAGCAAAAAACCAGGCCACCGTAGCGGCCAAGGCGGACGCCAAACCAATCATCTGGATGCGATGGGTGTACCGGGTCAGGTCCGACTCCATGCTGACGAGGTGCTCCAGCGAGTCCGTGGTCAGGTCCACATTGATTTTTTGGGCGCGCTGGGCGAACGCATAGTATTGGTCATTGGCCTGATTGGCATAGCTGGTCGCCACGCTCGGGTCGATGGCGATGATGTCGGTGGCCTTCACCACATAGTTGCGGTAAGCGGCGAACTGCAGCAGGGCTTCGATGTGCTCGGTGGGCACCAAATCTGTTTCAGGAATGACGAGTAATTTCTTGATACGGGTATCCAGCAAAGCCAGGCGATCGACCATATTGCTGTGTATCTTGTATGCCTTGGCCTCGTCAATATGGCCGGAGCGCGCCTGGACCAGCACCGCGGACAACTCCTGCTGCAGCATCAGCATCTCAAAACTCAGCTGCGAGGTGTCAACTGCCGTGCGCAAGTGCGCGGCCTGTTGTGTGTTAGTCGTATTTTGCTTATCCCGAAACGCGGAAATCGAGATGACATTGAAGGTCACGCCCAGTGCAAAAAAAACCGCCACAGGCAAAAAGAAATAAAGAAGAAAGCGCGATCTTCCCTGCAGACGCAAATCAGCGAGCGACATAAATGGGGCTTACTTCAACAACTGGGGCCACATGGCGGGGTGGATGCTGGCCACGTAGTCAAAACGCCCCTCTCCCAGCGGACGAAGCACCACCACCGTGGCCTCGGGCTTGACAAAATAGCCCATCAAATCCGCCATATTGGGCGCGTGGGCGACCAACACCCGGTTGCTGCCAGCAGCCACGGGGGTTGAGATCAATTGACGCGTCATGGCAATGATGGGTTTCTTCTCTTCGCTGGTCAGGTTGCCGGGGTACATCAAGTTAGGCTCCGCCCTGAGGGCCACCCCCATCTCGGGAAACGCCAGTTGGGCTGACTCACGCGCCCGGCAGAGGGGGCTGTGAATGACCTCGGCCACCGGAATCCGGGCCTGGCGCAGGTACTTGCCGACCTGGGTCGCCACCTTGCGCCCTTCTTCATTCAGAGGCCGTTGCGTTGCGCAATTATTGAGGTCAATTTTCGGCACGGCATCGGGTTGGCTGTTGTCGGTGTTGCCATGGCGCATATAAAGCACAAAGCCACCGGCTTGCAACGCTTTTAACACCGCCTTGGTCGCCCGTTTCTCCTGGAAAGCCGCAGGGTCTGCAGGCGTTTGAGCCCAGGCCGCCGTGGCCGTGATGAAAATAGAAAATGAAATTGCAACCGCATGCAGCTTGCCAAATATCAACTTGCTCATATTTGCCTTCTTATTAACCGTGCACTAGTCTATCGTCATCCTAGACAAGACCAGAAGGTATTCACGCACCAGCCCACGCAGCGATACATTGAAAAGCGGCTTAGGCCGCACCGATCAGGTTGACCAGGCTGCCCGCTTCATTTTTCAGCTTCAACGCCGCGGTAAACGCCAGCATACGGTCAATCGGTTTGCGCGCCAGCAGCCCCAGGGCCGGGTCGACATGGATTTCGTTGGCGCCGGTTTCCAGCACACGGGCCACATCGGCCAGGCCGTTCATGGCCATCCAGGGGCAATGCGCACAACTCTTGCAGGTGGCGCTGTTGCCGGCGGTGGGCGCCTCGATGAAAACCTTGCCGGGGTTCAGCGTGCGCAGCTTGTGCATCATGCCGTTGTCGGTCGCCACAATGAATTCTTGGGCCGTCATCTCGCGCGCCGCTTTCAAAATAGCGGAGGTGGAGCCCACAGCATCGGCCAGGGCCACCACGTCTGCCGGGCTTTCGGGGTGCACCAGCACTTTGGCGCCGGGGTGTTCCTTGATCAGCGCCTCCAGCTCAAACGCCTTGAACTCATCATGCACGATGCAGGAGCCACCCCACATCACAATGTCGGCCCCGGTCTCGCGCTGGATGTAGCCGCCCAGATGCTTGTCCGGCGCCCACAGAATTTTTTCACCCTTGTCTTTGAGCGCGCGCACGATGTCGAGCGCACAACTTGACGTCACCAGCCAGTCTGAGCGCGCCTTGACGGCGGCGCTGGTATTGGCGTACACCACCACGGTGCGGTCCGGGTGGGCGTCGCAAAAGGCGCTGAAGTCATCGATCGGGCAACCCAGATCGAGTGAACAGGTAGCGTCCAGGTCAGGCATCAACACACGCTTTTCAGGCGACAGGATTTTGGAGGTCTCGCCCATAAAGCGCACGCCAGAGACCACCAGCGTGGTCGCAGCATGGTCGCGGCCAAAGCGGGCCATTTCCAGCGAATCGCTGACCAGACCGCCGGTTTCTTCGGCCAGGTCCTGCAGGTCCGGGTGCACGTAGTAGTGCGACACCATCACCGCATTTTTTTCTTTCAGCAGGCGGCGAATTTTGTCCTTCAGCGCGGCGCGCTCGGTCGGGCTGGGCTCGACCGGCACGCGGGCCCAGGCGTGTTTGGTGGCACACACCGAGGCCTCGTGGGTGGCATCCTGCAGCGGTTGCTCGTATTCAACATCTTTCATGGCGTTAGCAACGGTGTTCATCATTAGTCCTTAAAACGCATGGAGAAATCAATGGCCTGCACGTCTTTGGTCAAGGCGCCGATCGAGATGCGGTCCACGCCGGCGGCGGCAATGTCGCGCACGGTGCTCATATTGACGCCGCCCGAGACTTCCAGAATAGCGCGTCCGGCGTTGATGTGCACCGCCTCGCGCAGCGTGGTCAGGCTCATGTTGTCGAGCAAGACCATGGTGGCCCCCGCGTCCAGCGCTTCGCTCAGCTGGGCCAGGGTTTCGACCTCGATCTCGACAAACTTGGCGCCCGGGGCCACCCTGGCCGCACTTTGCAGGACGGCGGTGACACCGCCGGCTGCCGCAATGTGGTTCTCCTTGATCAGCACGGCGTCATACAGGCCGATGCGGTGGTTGGTGCCACCACCGGTACGCACCGCATATTTTTGCGCCAGGCGCAAACCGGGCAGCGTCTTGCGCGTGTCCACGATCTGGGCGCGGTTGCCGGGCACGCTGTTGACAGCGTCACAGTAACTGGCGGTTTTGCTGGCGACGGCACTCAGCAGTTGCAGAAAATTCAGCGCCGTGCGCTCGGCGGTCAGCAAGGCGCGGGCCGGGCCCTCCATCTCCAGCACCACCTGATCGGGCGCGCAACGCTCGCCTTCCTGTACCAACCAGACGGTGCTGATGGTCGGGTCCACTTGCTGCAGCGCGGCTTGCGCCCACGGAATGCCGCACATCACGGCCGCTTCACGCGCCAGCACATAGGCTCGGGCGCGGCGGCTGGGGTCGATCAAGCCGGCGGTCAGGTCACCTGCGCCCACGTCTTCCTGCAAGGCACGAGCCGCATCACTGCGGGCCAGTTCCGCCACGGAGGCGGCAGAGAAATCAAAAAATGGGGTCATGGCTGAAAGCATAGTGGCGTTCATTCAAGGGGGTCAATCACGGTTAAAAACGGGCGTTGGCGGCGGCTTAGCTCGCCATGAAATGGATCGCCCCTCACCCAGATAGAACGGGGGCGACAGGCCATTGTTTACAAGAATCGGTCCAAAATCTTGCGGCTTTCCTTGCTCAATTGCAAAGGGTCACGAATCAGGAACTGGATGCCGTGCGAGTCGGTCACCAGCAAAATGGTCGGCCCGACGCGGCGAATATCTTCATCACCGCGCAAGACAAAGCGAGTTTCACCGCGGTCAGTTTGCACCTGCCAGGTGCAGGGGGTGGAGAAGCTGGTGACGCTGTCGATGTGTTTGATTTCCGGCATGAACTCGCGCGTTTGCAGCTCTTCGCGGATCAGGCTTTGTGCCGGCTCGGACAGTTCGCGCAATTGCTCGATCCACGCCACTTCATGGCCGTCGGTATGCACCATAGAGAGGCCCACCTCGGGGGATTGGATGGGGAAAGCCCGCACCGGCACCACGCCTTCAAACACCTCGCCCAGCGGCGTAGTCAGGACCAGCCGCCCAAAGGCGTTGCGGGTGAGCTGAAATTGGGTTGTCGCTATTTCCGTACTGCTGTTCATTCGCTGCCTTTCGCGTCGTCCATGTCGACATCCATATTGCGCGCTTGCGCCTGGTACAGGTTGAAATAAGCCCCTTCGCGGGCCATGAGGTCGTCGTGCGTGCCGACCTCCACGATTTTTCCGCGGTCCAGCACCACCAGCCGGTCGGCCCGGTGCAGGGTGGAGAGTCGGTGGGCAATGGCGATAGTGGTGCGGCCCAGCACCAGATTTTCCAGCGCTTTCTGAATTTCTTTTTCGGTCTCGGAATCGACCGACGACGTGGCTTCGTCCAGTATCAAAATACGCGGATCGATCAGCAAGGCGCGCGCAATCGAGATGCGCTGACGCTCACCGCCGGACAAACCCTGGCCGCGCTCGCCCACCATCGAGTCGTAGCCTTGCGGCAGGCGCAGAATGAATTCATGCGCGTGGGCGGCACGCGCCGCGGCAATGATCTCGGCCTGCGTGGCGTGCGGTTTGCCGTAGGCGATGTTCTCGGCAATGGTGCCAAAGAACAAAAACGGCTCTTGCAGCACCAGCCCGATGTTGCGGCGGTAATCAGCAATCGGGAACGAGCGCACATCGACGCCGTCCACCCGAATCGCGCCTTCAGAGACATCATAAAAACGGCAGATCAGATTCACCAGCGTGCTCTTGCCCGAGCCGCTGTGCCCCACCAGGCCGATCATCTCGCCCGGCTCAATCACCAGGTTGATGCCTTTGTTGACTTCGCGGTTGCCATAGCGAAAGCTCACATCCGTCAGCTCAATGCGCCCTTCGACACGCTCCAGCGTCACCGGCTGGGTTGGCTCGGGCACGCTGGAGACGTGGTCCAGAATGTCAAAAATGCGCTTGGCCGCCGAGGCTGATTTTTCAGTCACCGACACAATCCGGCTCATCGAATCCAGGCGGCCATAAAAGCGGCTGATGTAGGCAATAAACGCCATCAGCACACCGACCGTGATGTCGGCCTTGGACACCAGCCAGATGCCAAACGCCCACACCACCAGCAGCCCCAACTCGGTCAACAGCGAGACGCTGGGCGAAAACAGGGACCAGATTTTGTTGATCTTGTCATTGACCGCCAGATTGTGTTTATTGGCATCCCGAAAGCGCGCCGCCTCGCGGTTTTCCTGGGCAAACGCTTTCACCACGCGCACGCCCGGAATGGTGTCGGCCAGCACGCTGGTGACTTCGGACCAGACCCGGTCGATCTTCTCGAACCCGGTTTGCAGCCGAAAACGCACAGCGTGAATCATCCACACAATGAAGGGCAGCGGCACCAACGTGACCAGCGCCAGCCAGGGGTTGATGGAGAACAGAATGACGGCCGTCATCAGCAGCATCAGCACGTCGGAGGCAAAGTCAAGCAAATGCAGCGACAAAAACACGCAAATGCGGTCGCTTTCGCTGCCAATGCGCGACATCAAATCGCCGGTGCGCTTGCCACCAAAGTACTCCAGCGACATGCGCAGCAGGTGCTCATAAGTGGTGGTGCGCAGGTCGGCCCCGATGCGCTCGGACACCAGCGCCAAAATGTAGGTTTTGGCCCACGACAAACCCCAGGCCAGCAAGGCCGAGCCGAACAAGCCAGACAAATACAGCGCCACCAGCATCGGGTCGATGTGCTGGCCGTTTTGAAACGGAATCAGCACCTCGTCCATCAAGGGCATGGCCAGATAAGGCGGCACCAAACTGGCTGCCGTGCCCAGCAGGGTCAGGATAAACCCGGCCAGCAACTGGCCGGAATAGGGTTTGGCAAAGCGCCACAAGCGCAGCAGCGTCCAGGTGGACGGTGGCGTGTGGATGACTTTGGTGCAAATCGGGCATTCATCCTGATCAGGTTCCAGCGGTGCTTTGCAGCTGGGGCAACAGTGCCCTTCAGCCAAGGCCGGGGGCTGACCGGTGACAGCACTCTGCAGATAAATCTGGAATTGTTCTACCAGGCGAATGGCATACAGGTTACGCCCGAGGGTGAAACGCCAGGTCGCCAACCGGCTTTGCGCATCCAGCAATTCCAGATGTGCCACCCCGGCATGGTCATGGTGCTTGAGCGCCAAACCGGGCCGGTAAGCCCACGCCTGCCAGCTTGCATCGGGCGCGCGGCTCAGGAGACGCTGGTTGGTAACGAGCACCAACCCTTTGACAAAACAAAGTTGCGTGTCGAGGTCAACCTCCAGCGTGGCTAGAACGTTCTCTCCAATTTGGAGCTGTGCCTGAACCTCCTGGCGCCAATCGGCGGGAAGGTCATTCAACGGAGATTCGAAAGCTAGGGATTCTTTAGTCATTTAGGCCAGATGATTCTGCGGGTTTACGTTGGGGTTGGCGGCCATTTTTGGCGGTAACCTGGATCAAAATCAGTTACGAACTGCAATAAACTTAACGGTATTACTCAATTGATGCAGATTAACAAAAAAGATAGCTCGTCCGATCTTGCCTGTGAAGGGGCTTGGTCGCACCAACCCAGTGTTTACTCGCCGTGCCACCAAGCCAAACTTGTTTAATCTCATGACGACGAAAATTCAATTTCTACGGGTTACTCACCTGCGCGGTCCCAATATTTGGACCTACCGTCCGGTGATTGAGGCCTGGGTCGATATCGGCGCGCTGGAAGACCAGCCCTCCAACACCCTCCCCGGATTTTATGAGCGTTTGACCGCACTGCTGCCCGGCCTGGCGGTACACCGCTGCGGTATCGGTGAACCTGGCGGCTTTTTGCTGCGGCTGCGTGAAGGTACCTGGGTCGGCCACATCCTGGAACATGTGGTGCTGGAGTTGCAAAACCTGGCGGGCATGCGCACCGGATTTGGCAAAACCCGCCAAACCTCGGTGCGGGGCGTGTACAAGCTGGCCTTTCGCACGCGGCAAGAGCAAGTGGGTCGCGCGGCACTGAACGCCGGCCGCGATCTGGTCATTGCCGCCATTGACAACACCGATTTCGACCTGGCCCACACCGTGGCCCAACTGCGCGAGCTGGTGGACGACGTGTGCCTGGGCCCCAGCACCGCCCACATCGTTGAAGCGGCGACCGAGCGCGGCATTCCGCACATTCGCCTGAACGACGGCAATCTGGTGCAACTGGGCCATGGCGCCAGCCAGCGCCGCATCTGGACGGCAGAAACCGACCAGACCAGCGCCATTGCCGAAGAAATCGCCAGCGACAAGGACTTGACCAAATCACTGCTGCAATCGTGCGGCGTGCCGGTGCCCGAAGGGCAAGTGGTCAAAACCGCCGAAGAAGCCTGGGAAGCGGCGCAGGACATCGGCTTGCCGGTTGCCCTCAAACCGTATGACGGCAACCATGGGCGCGGTGTGTCACTGGACCTGCGGAATCAAAAAGACATTGAAGCGGCTTTTTTACTGGCGCAGCGCAAGGGCGATGGCAGTGTCATCGTCGAACAATTCATTGCTGGCAACGAGCACCGTTTGCTGGTGGTGGGCAAACGCGTGATTGCCGCGGCACGCGGTGAAACCGCCTGGGTCACAGGCGACGGCCAGTCCAACATCATTGCGCTGGTGGACAGCCAGATCAACACCGACCCGCGCCGTGGCACCGGTGAAGATGCCCCGCTCAACGCGCTGGCACCGCAAGACGGCGCAGAAATCGTTCTTGAACTGGAGCGCCAGAACTTCACGGCCTACTCGGTACCGGCACAGGGTGAAAAAGTGCTGATCCAGCGCAACGGCAACGTCGCTTTTGATGTGTCCGACCACATTCACCCCAGCGTCGCGGCTGCAGCCACGCTGGCGGCACGCGTCGTGGGCCTGGACATTGCAGGCGTGGACATGGTGCTGGAAGATATTTCACGCCCCCTGAGCGCACAACGTGGCGCGGTGATTGAGGTCAATGCCAGCCCCGGCCTGTTGTCGCACTTGAAACCGGCCAGCGGCCAAGCCCGCCCGATTGGCAAAGCCATCATCGAACACCTGTTTGGCGATGAGCACAATGGCCGCATTCAGGTCGTCGGCGTCACCGGCACACAAGACACAACACGCATCGCCCGCCTGATCGCCTGGCTGCTGCACATCAACAGCCAGCAAGTCGGCCTGGCGTGCCGCGACGGTTTTTATCTCGGTGCGCGCCAGGTGGAAGCCACCGACAGCACCCCGTGGGATGCCGCCCAGCGCTTGCTCATCAACCGATCGCTCGATGCCGCCGTGTTTGAAAACAGCAGCCGGATGATTCTGAGCGAAGGCCTGCCTTACGACAAATGCTCGGTCGGGGTGGTCACGGATGTGAGCGGCTTTGAGGCCTTGTCCGAGTTCTATATTGATGACCTGGACAAGCTCTACAACGTGGTGCGTACCCAGATTGACGTCATCCTGCCGCAGGGCACCGCCGTCCTCAATGCCGCCGACCCCGAGGTGGTGGAGATGGCCCCGCTGTGCGATGGCAAAGTGATTTTCTATGCGCAAAATGCCGAACTCGACGTCATCACCACGCATCGCGCCTTGGGCGAACGTGTGCTTTTTGTGCGTGCCGGGCACATCGTGCTGGCCCAGGGCCCACAAGAAGTGACCTTGATTCCGCTGGACTCCATGAAACCCGCCAAGGCCGAGAAACCGGACATGGTCATGGCGGCTGTCGCCGCCGCCTGGGCTTTGGGCGTGACGCCGGAACTCATCCTGGCCGGCCTTCGCTCCTTTGAGTCAGACCCCAAAAAGAATTATTAAGCCTATGGACATCTCACGCATCCGCGCCCTTCGTGGCCCCAATCTGTGGAGCACGCACACCGCCATTGAGGCCGTTGTTACCTGTACACCGGCTGAATGTGCCCTGCAAACGCGCAATGGCTTTGAAGGACGGCTGCGTGTCCGCTTTCCGGGGCTCAGCCCCTTGCAACCGACCGGTAACGCGGACACGGTGCCCATGGCCCATGTACTTGAACTCGCCGCACTGGAACTGCAAGCGCAAGCAGGCTGCCCGGTGACCTTCAGCCGAACCACGGCGACGCTGGAGCCGGCCACTTTTCAGGTCGTGGTCGAGTATTCAGAAGAAGCGGTGGGCCGCCTGGCTCTGGAGCTGGCCGAAAGCTTGTGCCTGGCCGCCCAGAATGACACCCCTTTTGATCTCCAGCAGGCGCTGGAGCAACTGCGTGAACTGGACGAAGATGTCCGCCTGGGGCCGAGCACGGGTGCGATTGCGCAGGCCGCCGTGGCACGCAACATTCCCTACCGCCGCATGACGCAAGGCAGCATGATCATGTTTGGCTGGGGCAGCAAGCAGCGCCGCATCCAGGCCGCTGAAATGGATGTCACCAGCGCCATTGCCGAAGCCATTGCGCAAGACAAACAACTGACAAAAAAATTGCTGTCGGCCGCAGGCGTGCCGACCCCCGCCGGCCGGGAAGTCGATACGCCGGAAGATGCGTGGGCCGCCGCGCTTGAAATCGGCCTGCCGGTGGTGATCAAACCCAAGGCCGGTAACCAGGGCAAGGGCGTGACGGTCAACATCACCGCGCGCGAGCAACTGATGGCCGCCTACACAACGGCCTCTGAATTCAGCGATGAAATGCTGGTCGAACGCTACATTCCCGGCAACGACTTTCGCCTGCTGGTGGTGGGCAACAAGCTGGTCGCCGCTGCGCGCCGCGACCCGCCCAGTGTCGCGGGCGATGGCAGTCTAACCATTCGTGAACTGGTGGAGCAGGTTAACAAAGACCCGCGCCGGGGTCAGGGACACGCTACCTCACTGACCAAAATTCGTTTTGACGACATTGCGCTGGCCAGCTTGGCCGCGCAGGGCTTTCATGCCGAATCCATCCCGCCCAAGGGCAAACGCGTCACGCTGCGACACAACGCCAACTTGTCTACCGGTGGCTCAGCCACCGATGTGACCGATGATGTGCATCCCAAAGTAGCCGCCCGCGCCATCGCGGCAGCGCAGATGGTGGGCCTTGATATTTGTGGTGTGGACATGGTCTGCAACAGCATCCTGCGCCCGCTGGAAGAACAAGGAGGCGGCGTGGTCGAAGTCAATGCCGCACCGGGTTTGCGCATGCACCTGTCGCCCTCGTTCGGCAAGGGCCGTGCGGTGGGCGAAGCCATTATCTCGACCATGTTCGGCGAGCACGAAAACGGCCGCATTCCAGTGGTGGCCGTGACCGGCACCAACGGCAAAACCACCACTGTGCGCCTGATCTCTCACCTGCTGGCACAAAGCGGCTTGCGTGTGGGCATGACCAATACCGACGGTGTTTACATTGACGGCCAGCGCATCGACACCGGCGATTGCAGCGGCCCCAAAAGTGCACGCAATGTGCTGCAGCACCCCGATGTGGATGCCGCCGTGCTGGAAACCGCCCGCGGCGGCATGCTGCGCGAAGGCTTGGCCTTTGACCGTTGTGATGTAGCCGTGGTGACCAACGTCGGCAGCGGCGACCACCTGGGACTGAGCTATATCACGACCGTGGAAGATCTCGCTGTGCTCAAGCGCGTGATCGTGCAAAACATTGCCGACACCGGGGTGGCCGTGCTCAACGCGACCGATCCGATTGTTGTGGCCATGGCCCAGCACTGCCGCGGCTCGGTGACCTTTTTCGCGCTGGACCGCAACCACCCGGTCATGGCGACCCATCTGGCGCAAGGGCGCTGTGCGGTTTATGTTGAGAATAATTGCATCGTGGCAGCCCAAGGCGGCGTCATCAAATACCAGTTACCACTGGCCAACATCCCCATCACGCTGAATGGCAATATCGGTTTTCAGGTAGAAAACGTCATGGCCTCGGTGGCGGCGGTCTGGGGTTTGGGGCACGACTGGGCCACGATCGAGCAAGGTCTGTCCAATTTTGTGAACGACAGCGACAACGCCCTCGGCCGCTTCAACCTGTTCAACTACCGGGGCGCAACCGTCATTGCCGACTACGGTCATAACGCCGATGCAATTGCCGCCTTGGTGCGTGCCGTCGAGAGCATGCCTGCCAAGCGCCGCTCGGTGGTGATCAGCGGTGCCGGTGACCGGCGCGATGAAGATATTCGCCAACAAACCGAAATTCTGGGCCACGCCTTTGACGACGTGGTGTTGTACCAGGACCAGTGCCAGCGCGGGCGTGCCGATGGCGAGGTGCTGGCCTTGTTGCGCGCAGGTTTGAACCAGGCCACGCGCACCCAGGTCATCCATGAAATTCAAGGTGAGTTCCTGGCCATTGACACGGCCATGGCTACTTTGGGTGAGGGCGACCTGTGCCTGATCCTGGTTGATCAGGTTGAAGAAGCACTGGCGCACATCGTAGCGCGAATCGCCGAAGACCAGCGCTGAACGCGGCCGGGCCTGAGCGCCGGAGGGCGCGTCAGGCCAGCTCGTTCGCCGGGTCGCGCGCCATCAGGGCCGCCACCGCTTGTGCCGGTTGAATCTGGCCGTCCAGCAAAGCCACCACCGCCTGGGCAATCGGCATCTCCACCCCCAGCTGGGTCGCGCGCTGCACCACCGTGCGGGCAGAATAAACACCCTCGGCCACATGGCCCAGCGCCGCCACCGCCTGCTGCAAAGTTTGGCCCTTGGCCAGGGCCAGCCCGACCTGCCGATTACGCGACAAATCACCCGTCGCGGTCAGCACCAGATCGCCCAGCCCGCTCAGCCCCATAAAGGTTTCAGACTTGGCGCCCAGTGCCACGCCCAGGCGCATCATCTCGGCCAGGCCGCGGGTGATCAAGGCGGCACGCGCATTGAGCCCCAAACTCAAGCCATCACACAAACCGGTGGCAATCGCCAGCACGTTTTTGACCGCACCACCGACTTCGACGCCCACCATGTCGTCATTGGCATAGACCCGAAGTGTCGGGCTGTGAAAAGCGTCTACCAAGGCGCTACGCACCACCGCGTGCGTGCTGGCCGCCACCAGGGCGGTCGGCTGACCGCGCGCCACTTCCAGTGCAAAGCTGGGACCACTCAAAATACCCGAGATCAAATCAGGCGCGACACGCGCTTGGATCTCGTGGGCCATGAGGCCAAAAGACTCGGAGGTGGCGGCTTCAAAGCCCTTGCACAACCAAGCCACAGGCACCCGGCACGTGGCCAGACAAGCCAGCATGGCACGCAAGCCCGCCATCGGCGTGGCCACGATCACCAGGTCTGCGCTATCGACCAGGTTGGCCAACGCCAACGGCTCGGCGACCGGCACGGAACTGAGGGTCAACGACGGGGGCAGCGCAATGCCCGGCAAGTAGCGCGCATTTTCGCGCTGTGCCTGCATGGCCGCCGCTTGGGCGGCATCGCGCACCCACAGCGTCACGGCATGTTGGGCCAGCGGGTTATTGCCCGCACTGACCGCCAGTGCCGTTCCCCAGGCTCCACCACCGAGAACTATTATTTTCATAGTTGCTTACGCTTGGTACGCGGGGACTTGAGGCCTCAGTACCTTAAAAATACTTACTGAATGAGGGCCGTGGGTTCAGCCGCTTCGGTAGCAGCGAGTTGCTGCTGTTGCTGCTGCTCGTACATCGCCTGGAAGTTGATTTCTGACAGATGCACCGGCGGAAAGCCACCGCGTTGAATCAGGTCGGCCACGTTGCCGCGCAGGTAGGGGTAAACGATTTGCGGGCAGGCGATGCCCATGATCTGGCCCATTTGCTCTTGCGGCAGGTTACGAATCTCAAAAATGCCGGCTTGTGTGGCTTCCACCAGAAACACGGTTTTTTCCTTGATCTTGGTCTGCACGGTCGCCGTCACCGACACCTCAAACATGCCATCCGCCACCGGCGTGGCGTTCACACCCAGCTGGATGTCCACGGTTGGCGACTCCTGCTCTAACAAAATCCCGGGCGAATTGGGCTGTTCCAAAGAAGCCTCTTTCAGGTAAACGCGTTGAATCTGAAACACAGGGTCGAGTTGCTCGGTCATGGAAATTCCTAATAAAAAAACAATGCCCGCTTAAGACAAATCCCAAGCGGGCCAACGATTGAAGACGGAGAAGATTATGTCAGGTGAAAACGCTTAAACCGCGTTCAACAAGGGCAACAAGCCACCCTGCTTGTCCAGCGCCACCAAGTCATCACAACCGCCCACATGGGTCGCGCCAATAAAAATTTGGGGCACCGTGCGGCGACCCGTGATTTCCATCATCTGCGCCCGCTGGGCGGGGTCGGTGTCAATGCGGATTTCTTCAATCTGCTCGACGCCTTTGGACTTGAGAACTTGCTTGGCCTGAATGCAGTATGGGCAAACGGCGGTGGTGTACATCTTGACGGATTGCATACAGCTTTGTCTTTCTGAATCGGAGGAATGGGCTCAGGCTTTTTCAACCGGCAGGTTGGCCGACTTCCAAGCGCCGAGGCCGCCCGCCATCGACTGGGCCTGCTCGTAACCCAGTTTTTTGGCAATCGCCACCGCACGACCGGAACGGGCACCGGACTGGCACACCAGAATGACCGGCAGGGCCTTGTTTTTCACTGCGCCGGGCAGCTTTTCTTCCAACTGGCTCAAGGGAATGTTTTTGGCACCGTTGACATGGCCAGCAGCGTATTCATTGGCTTCACAGACATCAATGACCACGGCTTTTTCACGGTTGATGAGCTGCACCGCTTTTTCCGCCGTCAGTCCGCCCCCGGTTGCGCCCTTGATCACAGGCAAAAACAGCGCGACACCCGAGGCCAGCGCAATGGCAATCAACATCCAGTTATCAATAATAAATTTCAAAACTTTTTTCCTTGTTAAAGACCTGGCACCCGTCGGGTCAGGCCATTGCGATGTGATGACCAAGCCACCAGCCACTCTCATGAATTAAAACAGACCTTTCGTGCTGTCTCACGCAATTAGAGTAAGCCCGCATTTTAGAATGGCGGGCTACCGGGTGCATTCAACCTTCGTATTTTCCCGGTTATGACACATCAACACACCATGCATAAACTCGTTCTCATCCGCCACGGCGAATCCACCTGGAATCTTGACAACCGCTTTACCGGCTGGACCGACGTCGATTTGACGCCGCTGGGCATTGAGCAGGCCAAAAATGCCGGCAAATTACTCAAAGCCGAAGGCTATGAGTTTGATGTGGCCTACACCAGCGTACTCAAGCGCGCCACCCGCACGCTGTGGCATGTGCTCGACGAGATGGACCGCACCTGGCTGCCGGTGGTCAACAGCTGGCGCCTCAACGAGCGCCACTACGGTGCCCTGCAAGGACTCAACAAAGGTGAAACGGCCAAAAAATTTGGTGATGAGCAGGTGCTGGCATGGCGCCGCAGCTACGACACCCCACCACCTGCGCTGGAGGCGACCGACCCGCGCTGCGAGCGCACCGATTTGCGCTATGCCAAGCTGCAGCCCGAGCAAGTGCCGTTGACCGAATGCCTGAAAGACACCGTGGCGCGCGTGATGCCGTTCTGGAACGAAGCCC
>CAJAFJ010000385.1 GCA_903938955.1 uncultured beta proteobacterium
CTGAATCGCATCCAACCGCTGCGTGGCCTGCTTGGTCAGGCCTTCCAGATCGGGCACCATCAAATAGGCATAGGCCTGGTGGTGGCTACGGCCCACGCGGCCGCGCAACTGATGCAGCTGCGCCAGACCAAACTTGTCGGCGCGGCTCATGACGATGGTGTTGGCGGTCGGCACGTCAATGCCGGTCTCAATAATCGTGGAGCACAGCAGCAGGTTGAAGCGCTGCGCCACAAAGTCGCGCATCACGCTTTCCAGTTGGCGCTCGGGCATCTGGCCGTGGGCGACGGCAATGCGGGCTTCGGGCAGCAGCTCTTCTAGTTTGGCACGGCGGTTTTCAATCGTCTCGACCTCGTTGTGCAGAAAGTAAACCTGCCCGCCACGTTTGAGTTCGCGCAGCACGGCTTCGCGAATGACGCCGTGGCTCTCGGAGCGCACAAAGGTTTTGATGGCCAGGCGGCGTTGCGGCGCGGTGGCAATCACGCTCAAATCGCGCAGGCCTTCCAGCGCCATGCCGAGCGTACGGGGAATGGGGGTGGCGGTGAGCGTGAGCACATCGACCTCGGCCCGCAGCGCCTTCATCTGCTCTTTGTGGCGCACGCCAAAACGGTGCTCTTCGTCGATGATGAGCAGGCCCAAATCCTTGAACTTGGTCGATTCGCTCAGTAGCTTGTGCGTGCCGACCACGATGTCGATGGTGCCGTCAGCCACGCCTTTGAGGGCTGCGGTGATCTCCTTGGCGGAGCGAAAACGGCTCATCTCTGCCACCTTGACCGGCCATTTGGCAAAACGGTCCACCAGCGTCTGGTAATGCTGCTCGGCCAGCAGGGTGGTGGGGGCCAGCAGCGCCACCTGTTTGCCGCCGGTGATGCCGATGAAGGCGGCGCGCAGGGCCACTTCGGTCTTGCCAAAGCCGACGTCGCCGCAAATCAGCCGGTCCATCGGGCGCGGGCTGATCATGTCCTGAATGACGGCGTGAATGGCGGCCTTTTGGTCCGGCGTTTCTTCAAAGCCAAAGTCGTTGGCAAAGGTTTCGTAGTCGCTCGGCGAGTAGCGGAAGGCATAACCTTCACGCGCGGCGCGGCGGGCGTAAATATTGAGCAACTCGGCAGCGGAGTCGCGCACCTGTTCGGCGGCTTTGCGCTTGGCTTTGTCCCACACGCCGGAGCCCAGGCGGTGCAGCGGCGCCTCGTCGGCGCTCACGCCGGTGTAGCGGCTGATCAGTTGCAGCTGGCTGACCGGCACATAGAGCGTGGCCTTGTCGGCGTATTCGAGGTGCAGAAACTCCTGCATTTCGGGCTCGCCATTGGGCAGCTTGTTGCCCAGGTCGAGGTTGATCAGCCCCCGGTACCGGCCAATGCCATGGGCCGAATGGACGACCGGGTCGCCAATATTGAGTTCGCTCAGGTCTTTGATGAGTGCTTCAACGTCGCTGACCTGTTCCTGCTTTTTGCGCCGGCGTGTGGTGGGGCCGGCGGCAAACAACTCGGTTTCGGTGACCAGATCGATACCGGCTTCCAGCCAGGCAAAGCCGACATTGAGTGACGAGGTGGCGATGCCGACCTTCTCTTTACTGCGCTCGAACTCGGCCAGCGAGTCAAACGAGGGCGGCGTCAGGTGACTGGCGTGCAAGAAATCCAGCAGACTGGTCTTGCGGCCTTCGCTTTCGGCCAGCACCAGCACGCGTTGTTTTGAGCTGCGAATGTGCTCTTTCAGGCGCGCCAGCGGGTCGTCGGCACCACGCACCACGGTCAGCGCGGGCAGGGTGCCGAGTTCGGCGTAGTCGGTAAGGCCGGACAGAACATCAGCCGCGTCAGCATCGGCCTTGATGACCGCGTTGGGCGCTTTGATGGCCAGTTGCGCATGCTGGTTGACCCGGGCATAAAACTGCTCGGTGCCCAAAAACAGCGACTCCGGTGGCAGCGCCGGGCGGTCCGGGTCGGTTTTCACCAAGCGGTAGCGGTCTTTGGTGTCTTGCCA
>CAJAFJ010000386.1 GCA_903938955.1 uncultured beta proteobacterium
CCCTGCCGGTCTCCGCCAAACGCGAAGAGATCATGGCGGCGCTGGACCAGCACCAGGTCATCATCGTTTGCGGTGAAACCGGCTCCGGTAAAACCACGCAGCTGCCCAAAATTGCGCTGGCCATGGGGCGCGGCAAGCTGAACTACCCGACCACCAACCGGGATGGCTCGCCTGCGCCCAGGGGCAAGCTCATCGGCCACACGCAGCCGCGCCGTATTGCGGCCAGCAGCGTGGCCAAACGGATTGCCGAAGAGCTCAAAACCACGCTGGGCGATGTGGTCGGCTTCAAGGTGCGGTTCCAGGACCGGTTGGGCCGCGATGCCTCCGTCAAGCTGATGACTGACGGCATTTTGCTGGCCGAGACACAAACCGATCCGCTGCTCAAGGCCTACGACACCATCATCATTGACGAGGCGCACGAGCGCTCGCTCAATATCGATTTTTTGCTCGGCTACCTGCGCCAGATCTTGCCGCGCCGCCCCGATCTGAAAATTGTCGTCACCTCGGCCACCATCGACGCGCAGCGTTTTGCCGACCACTTTGCCTCGCGCAACGGACCGGCACCGGTCATCATGGTGTCGGGGCGCATGTTTCCGGTGGAGCAGCGTTACCGGCCGTTTGAAGAGTCGCGCGAGTACGACCTGAATTCGGCCATTGCCGATGCCGTGGACGAGCTCTGGCGCGACGTGCACAACGGCGGCGATATTCTGGTGTTTTTGCCCGGCGAGCGCGAAATCCGTGAAGCGGCGGACCATTTGCGCAAGCACCTGAGCCACCAGCCCGTGTTTCGCAATGCTGAAGTGCTGCCGCTGTTTGCACGCTTGTCGCAAGCTGAACAAGACCGGATTTTTGACGGTCACACCGGGCGCCGCATCATTTTGGCGACCAACGTGGCCGAAACCTCGCTCACGGTGCCGGGCATCCGATACGTCATTGACGCTGGCACGGCGCGCATGAAGCGCTACAGTTTCAGGAGCAAGGTGGAGCAGTTGCTGGTCGAGCCGATCAGCCAGTCTTCCGCCAACCAGCGCGCGGGGCGTTGCGGCCGGGTGGCCAACGGCATTTGTATTCGGCTGTATGACGAGAAAGACTTCAACGGTCGGCCACGTTTTACCGACCCCGAAATCTTGCGCTCATCCCTGGCCGGGGTGATTTTGCGCATGAAGTCGCTGCACATGGGGCTGGTCGAAGAGTTTCCGTTCATCGAGCGTCCGTCAGGTCGCGCTATTGCCGATGGCTACCAGCTTCCGAACGAATTAGGCGCGGTGGACGACGCCAACGAACTCACGCCGATGGGCCAGGAGCTGGCCAAGTTGCCGCTGGACCCGCGTGTCGGTCGCATGATTCTGGAAGCCCGCGAGCGCGGTGCGCTGGACGAAGTGCTGGTCATTGCCAGCGCCTTGAGCGTGCAGGATGTGCGCGACCGCCCGATGGAGGCGCAGCAACAAGCCGATGCCGCGCACGTCAAGTTTGACGACGAGAAGAGTGAATTCAGCGGCTATTTGAAGCTGTGGAAGTGGATCAACGACGGCAAGGGCGATAAATCAAGTAGTGCGACACACGGCGTCTCGGGGCAGCACAAGTTGTCCAATCGCCAATACGAGCAGCTTTTAAGGCAAAACTTCGTCAACATTCGCCGCGTGCGCGAGTGGCGCGACATCCATTCGCAGCTGCACACCGTGGTGGCCGAGCACAAATGGCGGCTCAACACGCTGCCCGCCAACTACGAGCAGTTGCACCTGTCGATGTTGTCCGGCCTGCTAGGCAACCTGGGCTGCAAGCTGGAAACCGAAGGGGCTGGGGGCGAGTACCTGGGCGCACGCGGCATCAAGTTTTATCCGCATCCGGGCGCGCATCTGGTCAAAAAACCGGGCCGCTGGATTGTTGCCGCCGAGTTGGTCGAAACCACGCGCCTGTTTGGCCGCGGCATCGCCGCGATTGAGCCGCAATGGCTGGAGCAGGTGGCGGGACACCTGTTGAAGAAACAGTTGCTCGACCCGCATTGGGAAAAAAAGGTGGCCGAGGTCACCGCGCTGGAGCGCGCCACGCTGTATGGCATCGTGATTTACAGCGGGCGCAAGGTCAACTTCAGCCGCGTGGACATGGTGGCGGCGCGTGAGATTTTTATCCGCGAAGCGCTGGTCGGCGGGCAGTGGGAGACCAAGCTGGCGTTCCTGGAAGCCAACCTGAAGCTCATCAAACAGGTGGAAGACCTGGAGCACAAGGCACGCCGCCAGGACGTGCTGGTGGACGATGAGCTGATTTATGCCTATTACGACCAGCAACTGCCCAAAGACGTATGCAGCGGCTACAGCTTTGAGAACTGGTATCGCGACGAAATCAAGCAGCAGCCCAAACTGCTGTTGCTGACGCGTGAAGAGCTGATGCGCCATGAGGCGGCGGGCATCACCACCCAGTCTTTCCCGAAAAATATTCGACTCGGCGGCGTGGACTGCGCCGCCATTTACCTGCACGAACCC
>CAJAFJ010000387.1 GCA_903938955.1 uncultured beta proteobacterium
CGGTATCGGCGCTTCGGCGGGTGGGTTGCACGCGCTGGAGTTGTTTTTTTCGCAGGTGCCGGCCGATGGCGGCATGGCCTATGTGGTCATCCAGCACCTGGACCCGCACCGCGAAGGCATGCTGGTGGAGTTGTTGCAGCGCAAAACCCAACTGCCGGTGGCGCAGGCGCGTGACATGACCGTGGTTGAGCCCAACCATGTGTACGTGATTGCGCCGGGCTTTGACCTCACCTTACTCAACGGCGTGCTGCATTTGCTGGAGACCCCCGAGCCGCGCGGGCTGTATCTGCCGATTGACCTGTTTTTTAAATCCCTGGCCGATGACCAGCAGCAAAACAGCATCGGCGTGATTTTGTCGGGCATGGGGTCTGACGGCACCCCGGGTTTGCGCGCCATACGGCAGGTGGCAGGTGCCTGTTTTGTGCAAACACCCGCCTCGGCCGAATTCGACAGCATGCCCCGCAGCGCCATTGATGCCGGTGTGGCCGATGTGGTCGCCTTGCCGCAGGAGTTGCCGCTAAAGATCAAGGCCTATGTCGGGCGGGTCCACCTCGCAGCCTTGGCGGATGCGGCAATACTGGCGGACCAAAAGACGGTGGATGCCGGTTTTCTGGACAAGGTGATCGTGCTGCTGCGTGCGCAGACCGGGCACGACTTTTCACTCTACAAAAAAAGCACCATCTCGCGGCGCATTGAGCGGCGCATGGGTTTGCACCAGTTGTCGCGCATCGAGGACTACCTGCGCTACCTGCGCGAGAATCCGCGCGAGTCCGATCTGCTGTTCAATGAGTTGTTGATCGGTGTCACCAGCTTTTTTAGGGATGCAATGGTGTGGGACCAGCTCAAGTCGCAGGTCATACCGGCCCTGCTGGACAACTACCCCAACGGCGCGGTGCTGCGCGCCTGGGTGCCGGGCTGCTCAACCGGCGAGGAGGCCTACTCGCTGGCCATGATTTTCAAGGAAGCGCTCGAAGAGCTGCACCTTGCCAAGCGCTACTCGCTGCAAATTTTTGCCTCGGACCTGGACAAAGACGCCGTCGCCATCGGCCGCACCGGCATTTATGCCCGCAGCGCCGCGGCCGAGGTGTCGAGCAAGCGTTTGAGCCGGTTTTTTGTTGAAGATGCCGGCGGCTACCGGGTCTGCAACGAAATTCGCGAGATGGTGATCTTTGCCGAGCACAACCTCATCATCGACCCGCCCTTTACCAAGCTCGATTTGCTCTCCTGCCGCAACCTGCTGATTTACCTGGAGCCCGAGTTGCAGAGCAACCTGATTCAGCTGTTTCACTACAGCCTGAACCCGGGCGGGGTGCTGGTGCTGGGCAGTGCGGAGTCGATTGGCTCGGCGGTGCATTTGTTTTCACCGCTGAACGCCAAGGCGCGCATTTTCAGGCGGCTGGATGCTATTACGCGCAAGTTGCCGGCGGGTTTTCCGACGGCGTTTGTGCATGTGCAGCCGCGTTTTGGCGCGGCGACTGACCCGGCGCTGGGGTCTTTGCGCGGAGCGGCCACCTACGCGGCGCTGGTTGAGAAACTGGTCTTGACGCGCTACGCCCCGGCCACCGTGTTGGTTACCGACCAGGGCGAGTTGCTTTACAGCAGCGGCAAAACCGGCAAATACCTGGAGCCCCCCAGCGGCAAGCCCAGTCTCAACCTGTTTGCCATGGCCCGCGAGGGTGTCAACCAGGCCCTGAGCGAAGCTTTTTACCGGGCGGTGCGCAGCAAAACCGAGGTGTTGCTCAAAAGGACAAAAATCAGCGACAACGGCATCACGCAGTACGCCGACATTTTGGTGCAGCCGCTGGATGAGCCGGTTGAGTTGCGCGGCTTGGTGCTGGTGGTCTTCAGTGACGTGCAGACACCCCGGCGCCATAAGCGGCGCAGTGCGGCCGAGGCTGCCGCGGGCGAAGGTCTTCGCCTGGAGTCGCTGATGCAGGAGCTGGCGCAATCGCGCGAAGAAGCCAAGTCCACGCGCGAGGAAATGCAGACCTCGCAAGAAGAGTTGAAGTCATCCAACGAGGAGCTGCAGTCTGCCAACGAAGAGCTGCAGTCCAGCAACGAGGAACTCACCACCTCCAAAGAAGAAATGCAGTCCATGAACGAGGAGCTGCAAACCGTCAACCACGAGTTGCAGGCCAAAGTGGTGGAGCTGTCACGCGCCAGCAACGACATGAAGAACCTGCTCGACAGCACCGAAATCGCCACGCTTTTTTTGGACCAGGGGCTCAACGTGCGGCGCTTCACGGCGCAGGCCACGCGCATCATCAAGCTGATTCCCGGCGACGCCGGGCGGCCCATCACCGACATCGTCACCGATCTGGTCTACCCCGACATGGCGGCGGATGCGCGCGAGGTGTTGCGCACCCTGGTGTTCCGTGAAAAAGACATTCCCACGGGCGACGGGCGCTGGTACCGGGTGCGCACCATGCCCTACCGCACGCAGGAGAACCGTATTGACGGCTTGGTGATCACGTTCTCCGACATCACGATGAGCAAAAAACTGGAAGCCGACTTGCGCGCCGCGCAAGCCCGGCTGCAGGCGCTGATGGATGCGGCCAAAACCCCGGAGGTGTCCGATGGGCTATCGTAAAAACCCGGTCGGCGTCGACGAGTTGCGTCGCCTGGCGCAGGAGCGCCTGTCCGGACATTTGAGCGATGCCGCGTCAGCCCTGAGCCTGCAAGAGGCGCAGCGCTTGTTTGAAGAACTCGAAATCCACCAGATTGAACTGGAGCTGCAAAACGAACACCTCAATGCCACCCGCGTGCAACTGGAGCGTGCGCTCACCCAAAGCAGCGAGTTATACGATTTTTCACCCGTGGGCAGTGTCTCGCTGGACGCCCAAGGCGTGATTGGCAAGCTCAACCTGGCGGCCGCCAACCTGCTGGGGGGCGAGCGGGCGCGTTTGCTGGGCAGCCGCTTCGGGCTCTACGTGGCAAGCACCGAACTGGCCGCTTTCAATGCCTTGCTGGACAACGCCAAACGGACCGGCGATGTGCAAAACGGTGAAATTGCCTTGGTCAAACCGGGCATGCCCGAACGCTATGTGCAGGTCAAGGCGTCTGCTTTGCCGCAAGACTTTGGCTGGCAATTGGTGCTGGTGGATGTGACCGAGCGCCGCCAGCTGGTCGAGTGTTTGCGCCTGAGCGAGGAGCGCTGGAATTTGGCGCTGGATGCCGCCGGTGATGGCGTGTGGGACTGGAATACGCAGACCGGGTCGGTCATTTTCTCGCGGGGCTACGAGCAGTTGTTCGGCTTTGCCGAGAACGAATATGGCCAGCATCTGGAGGACTGGAGTTCACGCATCCATCCAGATGACCGCCAGCGTGTGATGGCCGACGTTCAGGCGCATTTGACTGGCAAAACACAAAATTTGGTCAACGAGCACCGGGGCCTGTGCAAGAACGGCCATTGGAAATGGGTGTTGACCCGGGGCGCCATCGTCAGCCGCACGCCGGACGGGCTGCCGCTGCGCATGGTGGGCACCATCACCGACATCACCAACATCAAAGAAGCCCAAGAGGCGCTGCGCGTGGCGGCGCGCTTTCAGCAGGCGGTGTTTGATTCGCTGGCGGCGCACATCGCGGTACTGGACCGAAGCGGAAAAATCATCCAGTCCAATGTGGCCTGGCGGCAGTATGTGCAGCACAGTGGCTGCGCCCGGGTAGACGGCTTTGAGGGCGCTGATTACCTGGAGGTGCTGGCCTGCCTGTCCGGTGAGCACCCCGAAACGGTGAGCACCGTGGCGGCCGGCATTGCCTTGGTGACGTCGGGCACGGTGCCGAATTTTCAGCTCAAGTTCCCGTTTTTTGCACCGGCGGACCAGCGTTGGTTCAGCATGAAGGTCACCGCCGTCCACGATGTGGATGAGCGCGTGGTGATCAGCCACGAAGACGTCACCGTGCTCAAGGCTGCCGAGCTGGCCAGCCTGAACCTGGCCAATGTGGACGCCCTGACCGGGGCGTTGAGCCGACGCAATTTTTTGAACCTGGCCGAGATGGAGTTGACCCGCTCCACACGTTACAGCACGCCGCTGATGCTGCTGATGCTGGACCTGGACCATTTCAAACTCATCAATGACCAGTACGGCCATGCGGCAGGCGATGCGGTGTTGCAGTCGTTTGTCAAAACCGTGCTTCATGTGCTGCGCGACTCCGATTTGATCGGGCGCCTGGGCGGTGAAGAGTTCGCCGTGTTGTTGCCCAACACCACGGTAGAGGGCGGCAGCACGCTGGCGCAGCGCATCATTGAAAGCGTGCATTCCCAGCCGGTGGAGGTGGAGGGGCAGCACATTAGCTACACCGTCAGCATTGGCGCGGCCCGGCTGTCACACGAGGCCACTTTTGCCGCCTTGTTGGGCTTGGCTGATGCGGCGCTTTACCGGGCTAAAAATGCGGGTCGCAACCGCCTTGAAGTGGCGACAGCATGAGCCGCACCCTGTGGCGGGCGCTACGTTGCGAATTCTCAAAAATAAAAAATGGGGCTTCTCCTACAGTGGCTGATACCCGTTTTGGAGGAGTGACCGTGATGAGAACCGATGCCGATTTAAAAGCCGATTTGATGGAGCGCCTGGACGCCATTCCTTCAATTGATGCGTCCAACATTGAAGTCGATGTGAACCAGGGCATGGTGGTGTTGAGCGGCAAGGTCGATACGCACCAAACCCGGTTTCAGGTGGAGCGCACCGCCCGGGCCGTGCATGGCATGCGGGGGCTGGATATTCAGATCAAACCGACCCAGAGTTTTTTAAAGCGACGGGTCCCGGGGTAGTTTCATTTTTTGCACCAGCTCGCGGGTGCTGTCTTCGGCTTGGGCGCGTCGCGCCCGGTCAGCCTCAAATTGCCAGTCTTTCAAGGCCAGTGACAAGGTCATGAAAGCATCGCGCAACTCAAACAGCGCGGCGCTGAGATCACGCTGTGCTGCACCGGTACTTAAGCCTGATTTAACGTCTTTCATGGACCCACTCCCAAAGTGTGACTTGTTTCAAGTCTAGGTTCAGCGCGTTTTTTGCTTGTTGCGGATTCTCAAACGGCTTTCAGACGGGGCAATCGTCATGCTTGGCCGACATGAAATGTTGATAACTCCCTACAGACGGGCGCACGTCCTCACCCTAAAGTCAATCCCCACATTGGCAGCTTTGCTTGCGCAGTCAGCACCATCAAAAACCGAGAAAAAACACCATGAGCAAGCGGCAAGGGGAGGGCACCACGGGGCGGTGTAGGTTGATACCTACGCTGCTCATGGCCTTGGCCGCACCGGCTTATGCCAGCACCGATCTCACCAGCCTGAGCCTGGAGCAACTGCTCGGTGTGCGCATTGTGGGCGCCTCCAAATACGCGCAAAAACAAAGCGAGGTGGCGGCGGCGGTGAGCGTCATCACGCGGCAAGAAATCATGGCCTTTGGCTGGCGCACGCTGGGCGAAGCGTTGGCCAGTTTGCCAGGGGTCTATACCACCTATGACCGCCAGTACGCCTACCTGGGCACGCGTGGGTTTGGTCTGCCGGGCGACTTCACGACGCGGGTGCTGATGACGCTGGATGGCAACCGCGTCAATAACCCGGGTTATGACGGCGGGCCGGTGGGGCAAGAGTTTCCGGTGGTGATCGACCTGATTGAGCGCATCGAATTCATTCCCGGCCCGGGCGGCGCGGTGTACGGTCAGAACGCCATGTTCGGTGTCGTCAACGTGATCACCCGCCGCGGAGCCGATGTGCAGGGCACTGAGCTGGGCGTGGCCTGGCAGCATCCGCAAGCGCAGCGTGAAGCGCGCGTCACCTGGGGCAAGGTGTTGGACAACGACGTGAACGTGTTGTTGTCCGTCTCCGGCATGAAATCGCGCGGCGTGGATCGTTTTTATGATTTTGGTGACGCCGGCGTGTCCGGTGTGGCCGCAAGGCTGGATGGCGAGCGGGACCAGAAGTTTCTAGCCAACATCGACCGTGGCGAGTGGTCGTTTCAACTGGCGCTGAGTGACCGTCGCAAGGACGACCCCACCGGGGGCTATCAAAGTGACCCCTTGGTGCCGGGGCAGTACCAGGCCGATCGCTACGCCTTGATGCAATTGCAGTACCAGAGCCGTTTGGCGGACGACAGCTTGCAGCTGTCCGGTCGGCTGTTTGTGGGGCAGGAGCGCTACACCAGCGTGCTCAGCTACAGCGGATCGCCGCTGCTGTTTCTGCAGCCGAGTGACTGGCATGGTGGTGAGCTTCGGCTGGTGTCGAGCGCCTTGGCGGGGCATAAGCTGATGCTGGGGCTGGAAGGGCAAAACACGGTGCGCAACGGCCAGCAAGTGCTGGACCTGGCCCAGCCTGCCAACAACCTCGATATTCCCAGCCACGGCTTTCGCACCGGGCTCTATGCCCAGGACGAATGGCAATGGTCTGACACTGTGACGGCCACCCTGGGGCTGCGCCTGGACCGGGACAACATCAGTGGCACCCGCGCCAGCCCGCGCGCCGCCCTGATCTGGCAGGCCAGCCCGGCCACGACCGTCAAGCTGCTGTACGGGCGCGCCCACCGCTCGCCCAATTTCTTTGAGCGCGATTACTTCGATGGTGTCTCTCAGGTCGCCAATCCGGCCCTGACCGGCGAAAAAATAGACACGCTGGAGCTGTATGCCGATTACCGCGTGAACCGGGGTCTGAGCTTGCGCGGCTCGGTGTACCAATGGAAGATTCAGAGCCTCATCACCCAGGGCTCCGATCCGGTGAGCCAGATGTTGCAGTTTCAGTCGGGTGAGTCGGTCAAGGCCAATGGGCTGGAACTGGCCATGGACCAGACCTGGGATCGCGGCGCCCGGTTGCGCGCCAGCCTGTCCTTGCAGGAAGCCGCCTACGCGCATGGCGATGCCTTGCCCAATTCGCCCAAGCTGCAGGCCAAGCTCAACTTCTCCAGCCCGCTGCCGGTGGCTGGCTTGCGCCTGGGCTATGAGTGGCAGTACAGCAGCGAGCGCTTGAGCTTGGCGGGCACGGCGCTGGGCGGCTACGCTTTGTCTCATCTGCACCTGAGCACCGAGGCGCTGGCCAAGGGCGTGACCGTGTCGCTCGGGGTGCATAACCTGTTTGACAAGCGCTACGCGCAGCCGGGCTCCAACGGAAACTGGCAGCACGGGCTGGTGCAGGACGGGCGCAGTGTGCGCGTCAATTTTCACTACCAATTCTGATGGCTAAGACACGACACTTCTTGTTGCTGATGGGCGCCGTTGCGGCGCTGCCAACGTCTGCGCTGGCGGGCCCTGATTTGCTCAGTTTGCCGCTGGAGGATTTGCTGAAAATTGAAATCAGCAGTGCCTCGCGCAAAGTGCAGTTAGTGCAGGACGTGGCCGCAGCCGTGTTTGTGATCTCGCGCGAGGAGATAGCGCGTTCCGGCGCGCGGAGCATTCCTGACGCCCTGCGGCTGGCACCGGGCGTCGAGGTGGCGCGGGTGGGTAACAACAGCTGGGCCGTCAGCATTCGTGGTTTCAATGGCCGCTTTGCCAACAAACTGCTGGTGCTCAAGGACGGGCGGGCCGTCTATTCACCGCTGTATGGCGGGGTGCTGTGGGAGGCTGAAGATGCGGTTCTTAGTGACATTGAGCGCATCGAGGTGATTCGTGGTCCCAGCGCGGCCATGTGGGGGGCCAATGCCGTCAATGGGGTGATCAACATCATCTCGCGCCATGCCGCCCAGACCCAGGGCACCGAAGTGCATGTTGCTACCGCGACCGATGCGCCGGGCTCGGTCACCTTGCGCCACGGTTTTCCGCTGGGTGACGGCTTTGGGCGCCTGTCGCTCAAGGGCTTCGAGCAGTCACCCTCCCGCACGGGTGCTGGTGAGCTGGGCAATGACAGCTGGACATCGGGACGCCTCGGCTTGCGTGGCGATTGGCCGGCACAGGACGGTGGCCACTGGATGCTGGTGAGCGAGGTTTACCGCTCGCGCTCGGGTAACAGGCTGGACCAGAGCGGCCTGGGCGCCGCGGGCGGGCTGCAGGACATTGACCAGCACACCAGCGGCGGCCATGTGTTGCTGCGGCGAGAGCAGCCGCAGGCCGATGGCGGGCAGCTGGACTGGCAGGTCGCCATTGAGAGCACGGCGTTGAACCTGCAGACCTTTGTTCATGAAGATCGGCAGACCCTCAGCGGTGAAGTGCAGCGCCGCACCTTACTCGGCTTTCATGACTTGCTTTGGGGTGCTGCGTACCGGTATTCCCGCGACCAGTTGGCGCTGCCGGCCTCCGCCATTCCGGAAGGTACGACTTTTGGCGCGGTGCAGCGCACGTCGCAAACGGCCAGCGTTTTTGTGCATGACGACTATGCGCTGATTCCCGCGCAACTTCACCTCAGCGGTGGCGTGCGTCTGAGTTACGACCGTTGGAGCGGCACACAGGCGCAGCCTGATATTCGCCTGGCCTGGACGCCTGATGCCCGCACGACGTGGTGGACCTCGCTGGCCCGTGCCGCCCGCACCCCGTCGCGCCTGGAAATGGATGGCCTGTACGCACTGGGCGAGACGCCTGCGACCCCGTCGTCGCCCGCCATCCGGCTGCTGCGTTTGCCCCCAGCCCAGCATGCCTTGCAAGCGGAGCGGGTGACCGCACTGGAAGCCGGTTTTCGGCGCCAGGTGACCGCGCAGTGGTCGGTTGACGCCTCCGTTTTTGTCAGCGATTATGCAAACCTCGTGAGCGCCACCACCGGCGCGCCAGAATGGCTGTCGCCGACGCTGGTGCGGGTGCCGCTCAGCAGCAACAACGCCGCCAGCGCCCGCACGCACGGCTTTGAGGTGGCGGCCGTCTGGCAGGTGTCGCCCCAATGGCGACTGCAGCCCCACTACACGCGGCTTTACCTGAACAGCCCGCGCCTGAGTGACCCCGCCGCTGCCGCCATGCAAGACCAGTGGGCGGGCCGGGTCGCGCGGCACCGGGCCTCGCTGCGTTCGTCATGGACGCTGAATGAGGGCGCGCAGTTGGACCTGTGGTTGAAGTACACCAGTCGCCTCAGCAACCCCCAGGTCCCCGGTTATACGACGCTGGATTTGCGCTACGCGGTTCGCATTGGCCGGCACGGCGAAATCGCCCTGGTGGGCCAGAACCTGCTGGACCGGCGCCACCCCGAGTTCGTCTCGGATTACCTGCCGATTCAGCAAACCGAGATCGGCCGCAGCCTGCAGCTCAAGGGCGTATGGCACTTCTGAACCGCGCTCATTTAACCTCCTGGCTGGCACGGGTGCTGGTGCTGTGCGCGTTCATTTTTTCGGCCGTGGCGGGCAGGGCGGGTGAGACTGCCTTGAGCAGCAACGAGAAAGCGTTGAAAGTCGCCTTTTTGTACAACTTTGCACTCTTCACCGAGTGGCCTGCTAACGAAGACGGTCTGCATTTTTTTTGCATCCTCGGGGCGGACGCTTTTGGTCAGGAAATCGATGTCCTGCACGGCAAGCAAGTGCATGGGAACACCATCGTCGTGCTGCGCAAGGCGCTGGGCGATAGTTTAAAAAGTTGCCAAGTGGTGTTTATCGGCGCCCAAGCCATGGGCGGACTGCAGCGCGTGCTTGACGAGGTGCGCTCCTCCCCGGTGTTGACGGTGGCCGACACGGATGGCGCCGCCCGCCAGGGCGTGGCCCTGAACATGACAGTGGATCGCAACCGGCTCACGTTCGAGGCCAACCTGCAGTCCGTGCGCGTGGCACAACTCAAGCTCAGCTCCAAATTGCTGCGCCTGGCGACCAAGGTTTACCCATGATGCCGCGCGTCACTTTGGGTGCACGTTTGCGCCGCATTAACCGCGTGGCTCTGGTGTCGGCCTTGAGTATGGTCACCTTGATCATGATCATCAGCAGCTTTGTGCTAGAGCTCTTGACGCTGGTGGACAACAGCCGCGTGCAGGCCCGGCTACTGGCCGACAACGCTGCGGCCTCACTGCTGTTTGCCGATAGGCAGTCGGCCCATGAGTTGTTGCAAACCCTGCGTCATTCGCCAGACGTGTTGGCCGCCCATTTGTATGTGGGCAATGGCGAGTTGTTCGCCCGTTACATCAGCGAAGGCAGTGACAACACCATCCTGACGAGTCAGCCAGTGGACGTGTTGACGATTCACCCGGAGCGCCTGGTGCTGAGGCAGCAGGTGCTAGTGCAGGGACAGGCTCAGGGCCAACTGGCGATGGTGGTGACCTTGCGCGGTTTGTACCGGCAAACCTTGCTGCAGTTTTTGGCCGCACTGGGCGGCGTTGCCTTGGCGCTGTTTGTCAGCAGCCGCATGCTGCGCCGGCATAACAGCCTGGTGCTGGCGCCGCTGTACGAACTCAACACGCTGATGGAGCAGGTCGCGGAGGCCAAGCATGGCGAGTTGCGGGCCCAACCCAGCAGCGTTACCGAGCTGCACATGCTGGGCCAGGGCTTCAACACCATGCTGGAGCTGATTCAGGCCCGCGAGTTGAGCCTGACGCAGTACCGTGACCACCTCGAAGAACAGGTCAGCTTGCGCACCGGGGAGTTGCGCAAAGCCAAAGAACTGGCCGAGGCCGCCAACCAGGCCAAGAGCCAGTTTTTGGCCACCATGAGTCACGAAATTCGCACCCCCATGAATGCCGTGTTGGGCATGAATGATTTGCTGATCCACAGCCCCCTGCAGGCCGAGCAACGGGTGTGGGCCGAGACCGTGCAGGCCTCTGGGCGGCACTTGCTGGGGGTGATCAACGATGTGCTTGATTTCTCCCGCATCGAGTCCGGCCAGCTGACGCTGGAATCGATTGACTTCAATATGGTGGAGGTCGTGCAGGACGTGTTGCTGATGTTTACGCAACCCGCGCAAGACAAGGGGCTGGCGCTGGCCGCCCACTTTACGCCGGCTGCGTGTCCCATGGCCTTGCGCGGCGATCCCTTGCGCTTGCGCCAGATCATCATGAACCTGATCGGCAATGCGCTCAAGTTCACCCATCAGGGCTCGGTGCAGGTGTACGTCACGCTGCTGGACCGGACCGAGCAGGACATGGCCCTGAAAATTTGTGTCAAGGACACCGGCATTGGCATTGCGCCCGAGGATCAAGCGCGAATTTTTGAGCACTTCTCGCAGGCCGACAGCTCCACCACCCGCAACTACGGCGGCACCGGTCTGGGCCTGGCTATCAGCCGGCGCTTGCTGAGCCTGATGGGCGGGCGCATGGGGGTGGAGAGTACGCCCGGTCAGGGCGCCAGTTTTCAGATTGACTTGCGTTTGCCACTGGCACAGACGGTGCCCGAGCCTTGGGTGGTTGACCGGGCGCACAACCCTGCCCACGCACTGGCGTCCCTGGCGCCCGTGCCCTTGCGCGGCACGGTGCTGCTGGTTGAAGACAACCTGACCAACCAGTTGGTGGCCTGTGCCATGCTGAAGATGCTGGGCCTGGACTGGCAGTGGGCCAAAAATGGCGCGCAAGCGCTGGAGATGGTGCGCCACACCGACTTTGATCTGGTGCTGATGGACTGCCAGATGCCCGTGATGGACGGCTTTGAGGCCACCGCCCTGATCCGGCAACTGCCTCAGGGCCAGCACCTGCCCATCATCGCCCTGACCGCCAACACCCTGCATGGCGATAGTCAAAAGTGCCTGGCGGCGGGCATGGATGCCTTTTTACCCAAGCCCTATACCCTGAACACGCTGCGCACCATGTTGTCGCGCTGGCTGACGGAGGGGGCAGTGGCCGACCAGGATGCGTTGGCGCCCTGCATCAGCCTCGCATTCATTGATTCCCTGCATCAGATTGATGCCGTCAGCGGGATGAGCCTGTCACGGGAGTTGTTTCCGGCCTATCTTGCGACCGCCAAGCTGGGCATGAGCCAGATCGAGCAGGCCCTTGGCAGCGGCGACATGGCCGCGCTGGGCAAAGCGGCCCACGCGCTCAAGTCCAGCGCTGCCAATGTCGGCGCGCTGGTGCTGTCCAACTGCTGCCGAGAGCTGGAGCAGTTGTGTCGCGAAGACCGTCTGGACGACGCCCGCGCCTTATTCCCCCGAGTCCACCGCGAGCATTTGCGTGTGTACGCTGAAATTGATCAATTGTTGATGGAGATCGTATGAACGCTACGCATACCAAGATTCTGGTGGTCGATGACGACCCCACCGCCCGCATTTTGTTTAAGGCTTCGCTGGCCATTTTTGGCTACCAAGTCAGTCTGGCCCACGATGGTGAAGATGCTTTGCGCCAGTTTCGCGCCACGCCCTTTGACCTGGTCATGCTCGACATCGACATGCCGGGTATCAGCGGACATGACGTGTGCGTCGCCCTGCGCGCCGAAGCCGATCCCCTGTTGCCCATTTTGATGGTCACCGGCATGGACGATGTGCAGTCGGTTGAGTGCGCTTACCGCTCGGGCGCCACCGACTTTATTGCCAAGCCCATGAACTGGGCGCTGATTGGGCACCGGGTCAAATACCTGCTGCGTGGGCACCAGGCCCTGCTGGACCTGCGTGCCGCCAACGCCCGCCATGCGGCCATTTTGCAGGCCATCCCCGATTTGTTGTTCGAGATGGATCTGGACGGGCGTTACCTTGCCTGTCACTCGCGCCACCCCAATTTGCTATCGGCACCCTTGGACGAGATTATTGGGCGCACCGTGCTTGAGATTCTGCCGCCCGCCGCCGCCCAGATTTGTCTGGCGGCCATGCAGGAGGCGCATCAAAACGGCACCTCCTACGGGCAGCTGATTGAGCTGCCACTGGCCGCGGGGAGCAACTGGTTTGAGTTGTCGATTTCTCGCAAAGAGACCGAGCCGGGGCAGCTGCCTCAATTTATTGTCTTGTCGCGCAACATCACCGAGCGCAAGGAAGCGGAGTTGAAAATTCAGCAACTGGCCTTTTTTGACAGTCTCACCGGCCTGGCCAACCGGCGTTCTTTTCTGGAGAGGGTGGCGCGTGAAATCAGGTTTGCCCGGCATGGCGGCCCCCGGTTGGCGGTGCTTTTTATGGACCTCGATGGCTTCAAGAACATCAACGACTCGCTGGGGCACAGCGTGGGTGACCTTGCGCTGCAACTCACCGCCGACCGTCTGCGCGAAGCCGTGCGCTCGGCCGACCTGGTGTCGCGCACGCTGGACGTCAGCTCCGAGTTTGAAATTGCCCGTCTGGGTGGTGATGAGTTCACGGCCCTGATCCTGGGCCTCAACCGCCCGGAGGACGCGCTGGCGGTTGCCAACCGGATATTGCACCTGATGCGCCAGCCCTTTGTGCTGAACGACCGCGAGGTGCGCCTCACCGTCAGCATCGGCATCGCGATTTTGGGCGGCGAGGGTGAAGATGCGGCCACGCTGCTCAAACATGCCGATTCAGCGATGTACCTGGCCAAAGACATGGGGCGCGACAACTGCCAGTTCTACAGCGCCAAACTGACCGAGCTGGCCTTGCAGCGTTTACTGCGCCAGCAGCTGACCGGTGATTTGCGCCTGGCGCTGGAGCGCGATGAATTCACGCTGCACTACCAGCCGCAGATTGACGTGGCGAGTGGCCGGATTCATGCGGTCGAGGCGCTGCTGCGCTGGGAGCGACCGGGGCACGGCCTGGTGGCGCCGCTGGACTTTATTCTTGCGGCTGAGCAGAGCGGCTTGATCATTCCTATCGGTCAGTGGGTGCTGCGCACCGCTTGCCGGGATGCGGCGGCTTGGCAGCGCCCGGGCCAGCCGTTGCGCGTGGCCGTGAACCTGTCGCCGATGCAGTTCAAGGCCCCCTATCTGGTTCAGAGCGTTGAAGACGCCCTGGCGCAGTCTTGCTTGCCGCCTGCGCTGCTGGTGCTGGAATTAACCGAGACGTCGGTGATGGAAGACACCGAGGTCACGGTGGACACGCTCAGCGCTTTTCGGGCTGCCGGGGTCCACATCGCGCTGGACGATTTTGGTACCGGCTATTCGTCCTTGAGCTATTTAAAGCGGATGCCGCTGAGCTCTCTCAAGGTGGACCGAAGTTTTGTCAGTGGCTTGCCCGCGGATGCTGAGAGTCTGGCGATCGTGCAGGCCATCCTGGCCATGGCCAGCAGCCTTGATTTGAGTGTGACGGCAGAAGGCGTCGAAACGCTGGCGCAGGCGCAATGGCTCAAGGGCATGGACTGTGCTTCAATGCAAGGCTACTTTTTTAGTCGAGCGGTGCCCGCCGAAGAAATCCCTGAACTGTTGACGCAACGCTGGTTGCTGGATGCCCCCCTGCCCAGCGCCAGTCGGGCTGCTGAAGCCCTCTTGTGAGGTGAGGGCCGCTTTACAGGGCGCGCCGCAAGCGGGTATCCTTTCAGCATGAAAAAGCAAAGATTTTGGGACGTCAATCTGATCGAGTTGTTCAAACTCTGGGCAGGCGATGTTTTGGCGTTTTTGATGGCCACCCTGATGTTTTTGGGCCTCTCACTGCCAGTCATTATTTCGGGGCTGATTCTTTGGTATCTCTGGTCGATTGGCTGGACGCCGAGCCCCTGATGCCTTCGTCCTTGCTCTTGTTCCGGTGTTGATCAGACGTTTGCGCACCAAGCTCGGCCCCTACATCAGCAGCGGCTTTGATATCAAGGCGGTGCGCGGCCAGGGCTATCAGCTGGGTTTTGTGCTGGTGGTCAAAAATCGCCCGTCCAGTGTCGTAGCCGTGCCACCAGATCGGTGACGTTGAAGGGCTTGCCGATATGGTCATTCATGCCAGCTGCCAGGCAGTCGGCCCGGTCGGTGGCCATGACATTGGCGGTCATGGCGATGATCGGCAGCTGGGTCAGTTTGAGCTGCTGGCGAATGTGCCGGGTGGCCTGCAAGCCATCCATCACCGGCATTTGCAAGTCCATCAGCACCACATCAAAATCGGTCGGATTGGCCCGCAGCACGTCCACCGCCAGTTGACCGTTTTCTGCCAGTTGCACCCGCGCCCCTTGTGCGCCCAGTAACTGGCTCGCCACCATCTGGTTGATGAGGTTGTCTTCCACCAGCAGCACGCGCAGGCCGGCCAGGTCGGGCACTGGGGCCGAGACGTCGGCCGTGGGCTCTACAGGCGTTGTCGGGATCAAGTCGGCGGGGGCGGCTTCGCTGAGGGCTAACTGCAAATCAAAGTAAAACGTGCTGCCCTCACCAAGGCGGCTGTTGACCTTGAGTTCGCCTCCCATCAGCAGTACCAGCCGCTGGCTGATGGCCAGACCCAGCCCGGTGCCGCCAAAGCGGCGTGAGGTGGAGGCCTCGGCCTGCGAGAAACCGCTGAACACGCGCTGCTGCTCAGGCGTCAGGCCAATGCCGGAGTCAATCACCTCAAAAGCCAGCACGACTTGGTGTTGATGGCGCTGGCGCACGCGAACCCGGATTTGCACCTCGCCCTGGGCGGTAAATTTGATGGCGTTGCCGCCCAGGTTGATCAGCACCTGCTTGAGGCGACCCGCGTCGCCCACGACCAGCGCAGGCAAGGCCGGGTCCAGGTCAAACGTCAGGGCGACTTGTCGACCTTGGAGGTTGCCCGACAGAATGGTTTCCAAATCACGCGCCATGTCCGTCAGGGCGAACGGCTCGGGGTCAAGCTCCATCTTGCCGGCCTCTACCTTGGAGAAGTCCAGGATGTCGTTGAGGATGCCCAGCAAAGAGCGTGCGGCGCCTTCGGTCTTGTGTGCGTAGTCGCGTTGTTGTTCGTTCAGATCAGTCTGGTTGAGCAGCGCCAGCATGCCCAACACACCATTCATGGGGGTGCGAATCTCGTGGCTCATGTTGGCCAGAAACTGGCTCTTGGCCACGTTGGCGGACTCGGCCGCTTGGGTGGCGCGCGCAAAGGCGGTGACGTCAATCAGAAAACAGACGGTTTGGCCGTCAGGCAATTTGCGATCGATGATGTTCAGCACCGTTCCGTCAGTGAGTTTTTGGACCAGCGTGATGTCGCAATTTTGGTGCGCGGCCAGGCGCTTGACCATCCATTCGTCAAGACACTCATCGGCATCGAGATACATGCCTCGTTTGGCACCCATCTGAATCAGGTCTGCGAAGTTGATGCCCGGTACCACTTGGTCTTGGAGGCTGCCAAAGAAACTGGCGTATTTTTCATTGCAGAACACCAGTCGATCCTGCGCGTCATACAGCGCAAACGCTTGGTCGATCGCCGCAATCGAGACGCGCAGCAGTTGCTCGCTTTTTTGAATGTTGAGCTCGGCTTTTTTCCGCTCCGAAATGTCGGTAAAGATGGTGACAAAGCCACCGCCTGGCATGGGCGCACCGCGCACTTCCAGCGTCATGCCATTGGGGCGAGTCCGCTCCTGCTGATAGGCGATGGGGTGGCGGGCGCGCTCCAGCATCGCTTGCACCACGGTTTCTGGATCGCTTGCGCCATATTCGCCCCGGCGGGCGTTGAAGCGGATGATGCTTTCGTAGGTGGTGACGGGCCCCTTGAACAGTTCATCGGGCAAATCCAGGTCGGTACGAATTCGCTGGTTGCAGGCCAGCAGGCGGAGTTCACTGTCAAAAGCGTTCAAGCCCACCGGTATGTTGTCCAGAATGCTCTGCAGCAGCACTTGCTGGGCCAGCATCTTGGCTTCGTTCAGTTTGGTGCGGGTGATGTCGCTGCTGATTTCCATGAAGCCGATGACGTGCCCCTGGGCATCGCGCTGCGGTTGAATCTCGGTATCAACCCAGAATTCCCGGCCGTCCTTCGCCTTGTTCAGGATTTCTACGCGGCAATGCAGACCTGCCGCTGCACTGTCTGCCAACTGTTTGAGTACGGCAGGGTCCGCCACGTCGCAGCTGAACAGCTCACCGTGTGTTTTGCCGATGGCTTCTGCTGCGCTGTAGCCGCTAATGCGCTCAAAGCCCTTGTTGATCCATGTGATGCGGCCCTGCTGATCGGCGATCGAAACGGCATTCATGGTGTATTCGACCACTTTCGCCATCTGCGTCAGATCGTCCCGCATTTCCAGTGCCAGAATTTCGGCGCGCCGACGCCCCCCGATTTGCTGCCGCAATAGCAGGGCCAGCAAGGCACTCAGCAGGGCGCCCACGCCAAAGACCAGCCAGGGGGTGACCTGGTCCATCAGGGCATCTGACTGCACGGTGGAGTTAAACCGGATGGTGAAGTCGCGTCCGGGCAGCGCCAGCGTTTGGGTGTGCGAAAAACGCCGCCCTGACGGTGCCGCGTTGCCGACCCCCTGTTGGGCGCTGTGATTGTCAGTGTCGAGCATCAGCAGGGTGTTGGGGTCTTCCGGATCGCCATCAAACAGCTCGAAATCAATACGTGTGGTTTGGACCTCGACCAATTTTTGCAACAGTTCCCTGATCACGATCGGGGCATACGTGAAACCGACGATGGCCGTACGACGCTCAAGTGCCGTGCTGTGGCTTGCCCCGTTGGCGTACACCGGCACGAGCAGCAACACACCCGGTAATTTTTTTTCGTCCTGCACCAGTGGGAAGGCCGCCGTGAGTGTGGGCTTGCCGGTCTCAATCGCGCGCCGCATCGCCACCCGTGTCCCGGTTGCCGAGGCGGAATCCAGACCCAAAACCCCCAGGTTGTTGGCGGCGGGCTCAATAAACCTGACGACGTAGAGGTCATCCGGGGCGGTGTGGGTCAACTGCCTGATCGCAAATTGGGGCGCACCATCTGCCCGTACGGCGGCCAGAAAAGTGTCAACCTGTGTGCGCTTGACGCGTTGCATCAAGCCAAAACCCCGTACCCCTGGAAATTCGTTCGGCATGTCGCGCGAATCCACATAGGCCCGAAACTCCGCACGGTTGATATTTTGGCTGGCGGCAAATAAGCCTTTGGCACCATTGAGACCAGAGAGCACTTGGCCCACGCGTTGCTCAATGGCCGCCGTGACCCGCTCAATACGGTATTGAAATTCGACGGCTGCCGCCGCCTCAATATCACCTCGTTTCCACAAGGCAAAGCCAGTCGACAAGACCAAGCCGATCAAGAACAGGCCGACGGGCAGTAGCGTGCGCAAACGAAAAAACAGTGGGGTAGGCATGATGGGCCGGCAGGTTTCAGGGCGCTGCGGGGCGTAATTTGAGCAGCCCGGTCGACAGCGCCGTGCCGCAGACGATGATGGCGCCGCACAGCAGCATCCACAGTGAGACGGTCTCGGCCAGGAAGATGACGCCGTAAAGAACCGCAAACACCGGTATCAAAAAAGTGACGCTCAGGGAGCGTGCCGGGCCGACGTTTTCAATCATCCTGAAGTACAGGATGTAGGCCACCCCGGTACACAACACGCCAACTGCCACCAACGCCAGCCAGGCAGAGGCGCCCGGCATCTGTTGCGGCCACATCCAGATCGTGGGCAGCGCCAGGCCCAGCGTGGCGCCCAACTGGCTGCCGGTGGCGGTGACCAGCGACGGCAGGCCGCTCAAATAACGTTTGGTGTAACTGGCCGAAATGCCGTAGCACAGGCAGGCCAGCAGACAGGCCATGACCGCCCAGCCGGTGGCCATGCCGGATGTGCCGGGTTTGAAACTGGCTTTGTCCCATGCCAGCAGGGCCACGCCTACAAAGCCAATCACCAGACCCAAAATGCGCAAACCATGCGGGCGATCCTTGAGCCAGAGCCAGGCAATCAGTGCGCCAAACAGGGGCACGGTGGCGTTCAGGATGGACGACAGCCCGGTGCTGATCGACTGCAGCGCAAACGCATAGCAGGCAAAGGGAACCGCCGAGTTGAGCAGGCCAATGGAGAAGATTTTTTTCCAGTGCTGCGCCAGTTGCGGGCCCTGACCGCGCCAGAGCAGGATGGGCAGCAGAAACAGCGAGGCAATCGCCACCCGCAGACCCGCCGAGGGCAGGGCGCCGAATTCAACAGTGCCTAGGCGCATGAACAGGAACGACGACCCCCAGATGGCGGCCAGCAGGATAAATTCGATGAGCCAGGGCTTTTTAGGAGGCGCCGCGTTCAAAGTGCGCCTTCGAGTTGCAGCAGCGCCACCTTGTGCTGGAGGCCGCCGGTGTAGCCCGTCAGCGCGCCCTTGGCCCCGATGACCCGGTGGCAGGGCACGACGATGCCCAGCGGGTTGCGGCCAATGGCACCGCCGACGGCCCGCACGGCGCCGGGTTTGCCAATGGCTTGACTCAAGGCGCCATAGCTGCAGGTGGTTCCGGTCGGGATGTTGAGCAGGGCACGCCACACCTGTTGCTGAAAATCAGTGCCGCTGCTCAGGTCCAGCGGCAGATCGAAGTGGCTGCGTCGGCCGGCAAAGTAGTCGCTCAACTGCGCTTGGGCTTGCTGCAACACCGGGTGCGCCGGGTCGCTGGGCCAGGTGCTCATGTCGGGCAGATGGGGCTGGCCGTCAAACCACAGCCCGCACAAGGTGTTGTCGCTGGCGGCCAGAATCAGGCGCCCGAGCGGGCTCTCAAAATGGGTCTGAACAGTGTGGGATGAAAACTTCATGGGTGACGCTTCACAGGCCTTGGGGGATGTCAATCCATCGATGATACGCGGGCTGCGCGCAAGGGTGGCGGCCTACAATCCAATGCGAAAATCAACGTCAAATTTGTTACAGGGAAACCCGCCATGCAGTTATCCGCATCCATTTTCAAGGCCTACGATATTCGCGGCATTGTGCCCGCCACCATCAACGAGGAAGTGGCCGAAGCCTTGGGCCGTGCCTTTGGCACCGTCGCCCTGCGCGAGGGTGAAAAAACCGTCGCCATTGGCCGCGATGGCCGCCTCAGCGGTGCCGCTTTGAGCGCGGCGCTGAAGCGTGGCCTGATGTCGGTCGGGCTGCAGGTGATTGATGTCGGCATGGTCACCACCCCCATGTTGTACTTTGCGGCCAACACCTTGTGCACCAGCGGCATTCAGGTCACCGGCAGCCACAACCCCAAGGACTACAACGGCTTCAAGATGGTGATGGCCGGGCGTGCCATTTACGGTGACGAAATCCAGGCCCTGCAAACCATGATGCAGGACGAAACCTGGGCGCTGCTGCCGGGCGGCTCGCTGCGTGAAGTCAACGTGACCGAGGCCTACGCCGCCCGCATCGTGGGCGACATCAAGCTGGCGCGCCCGATGAAGATCGTGGTTGATTCAGGCAACGGCGTTGCCGGCGCCTCGGCACCGGCCATTTTGCGGGCCATTGGCTGCGAGGTGATTGAGTTGTTCAGCGAGGTCGATGGCAACTTCCCCAACCACCACCCCGACCCAAGCAAGCCCGAGAACCTGCGCGACCTGATTGCCGCCTTGAAAACCAGCGATGCCGAACTGGGCCTGGCCTTTGACGGCGACGGCGACCGCCTGGGCATCGTCACCCGCGAGGGCAACAACATTTACCCCGACCGCCAGATGATGCTGTTCGCGCAAGACGTGCTCTCGCGCGTGCCCGGCGGCACCATTCTGTTTGACGTGAAGTGTTCTCAGCGCCTGGCGCCAGCCATCGAGGCGGCCGGTGGTGGGCCGCTGATGTTCAAGACCGGTCACTCGCTGATCAAGGCCAAGATGAAAGAAATCAACTCGCCGCTGGGTGGCGAGATGAGCGGCCATATCTTCTTCAAAGAGCGCTGGTTTGGTTTTGATGACGGCACCTACGCCGGTTGCCGCCTGCTTGAAATCGTCAGCCAATCACCCGATGCCAATGCCGTGTTGGATGCACTGCCCACCAGCTTCTCCACGCCCGAGTTGAACGTGAAATGTGCCGAGGGCGAGCCGCACGCGCTGGTTGAGCAATTGATTGCCAGCGCCCATTTCCCGGCGCCCGCCGTGATGTGCACCATCGACGGCGTGCGCGTGGATTGGCCCGATGGTTTTGGGCTGATTCGCGCCTCCAACACCACGCCGGTGCTGGTGATGCGCTTTGAGGGCCACACGCCCGAGGCGCTGCACCGCATCGAAGCCGCCATGCTGGCGCTGCTTCACACGGTCAAGCCCGGTGCCGTCGTGGACGAGGCCGCGCATTGAAGATTCTCATCGTCAAGCTCTCTTCGCTTGGCGATGTGGTGCATGCCATGCCGGCGGTGCAGGACATTCGCCGGGCTTTCCCCCACGCGCAAATTGATTGGGTGGTGGAGCGTGGTTTTGCCCCGCTGGTACGGCGCTGTGCCGGGGTCCATCGCGTGATTGAGTGTGAGTTGCGGCGCTGGCGCAAGTCGCCTTTTTCAGCGCCGACCCGCCAAGCCTGGCGCGCTTTCAAGACCGAGTTGCAGCGCGAGCGCTATGACGCGGTGATTGACTTGCAGGGTTTGAGCAAGTCGGCACTGGTGGCGTGGCTGGCTAAATTAACCCCGAATGGCCAGCGCATGGGCCTGGCCAACCAGACTGACGGCTCCAGCTTTGAGGCTCCGGCCCGCTGGGTCGCCGATGTGGCGCTGACCTTGCCTGCGCACATCCACGCCGTCGCCCGCTCGCGTGAACTGTGCGCGCGGGCGCTGGGCTATGCCGTACCAGATCAGCTCACTTTTGGCCTGGCCGCTCCGGTGGGTACTGCGATCACGGCGGTTGAATATGTCGCGTTTGACGGACGTTTCCCCAAGGGCACGGTCGCGCTGGTGCATGGCACTTCGCGGGCGGACAAAGAGTGGCCCTTAGCGCATTGGGTGGCGCTGGGCCAGCGCCTGAATAACCGTGGCTACGCCGTCGCCTTGCCGCATGGCAGCGAGGCCGAGCAGCGTTGTGCGCAAGACATTGCCGACCAACTGGCCGGTGCCGTGGTGTGGCCGCGCCTGGGGCTGGATGCCTTGCTGGATGCGATGGCGGGCTGTGCTGGCGTGGTGGGTGTGGACAGCGGCCTGAGTCACATGGCCGTGGCGTTGGACTTGCCGCATGTGCAGATTTACAACTTCGACACCGCCTGGCGCACTGGGCCGGGCTCCCAGATGCGTGACGGCGGGCCTGCCGAATCAGGTGTGAAACCGCACACCGACCTTGAGCAGGCCGCCCCATTGGCTTCGTCATGGCGCGCTGTGAGTGTGTTTACGCAGCCAACCCCCTCGGTGGACGAGGTCTGGCAGGCTTGGCGGGTGGTGTCGGCGCTGCCGTTTGCGGACGGGTTGGCCGTGTCCGCCGTCCAAGCCACATGACGCGCTTTTTCTATTCCCTCGTCGTCTGGCTGGCCCAGCCCTTTTTGCGCCGCAAGCTCCTCAAGCGGGGCCAGCAAGAGTCCGGTTATCTGGAAGCAGTGGACGAACGCTTTGGCTATTACACGGCTGCGCCCAACCTGGTCAAGGATGGGTTGGTTTGGGTTCATGCCGTCTCGTTGGGTGAAACCCGCACGGCGGCAGTGCTGGTGGCGCGCTTGCGTGAACGCCTGCCGGGCATGCGCTTGCTGCTGACGCACGGCACCGCCACTGGCCGGGCCGAAGGCGCCAAGTTGTTGCGCGCAGGCGACCTTCAGAGCTGGCAGCCGTGGGACACGCCGGGTGCCGTGGACCGATTTTTGACGCATTTCAAACCCCGCATCGGCATCCTGATGGAGACTGAAATCTGGCCCAATCTGGTGGCCGCTTGCCAGCGCCGTCATGTGCCGCTGGTGCTGGCGAATGCCCGCATGAGCGACAAGTCCCAGCGCCAGTCGCAGCGCCTGGCCTGCTTGTCGCGCCCGGCGTTTGCTGCCCTGACGGCGGTGTGGGCGCAAACCGACGCCGATGCCCAGCGCTTGAAACAATTGGGCGCGACCGTGCAAGGTGTTTTTGGCAACCTCAAGTTTGATGCAGCCCCCAACGCCGCGCAGGTCGCCATCGGCCGCGCCTGGCGCCAACAGGCTGAGCGCCCGGTGCTGATGTTTGCCAGCTCGCGTGAAGGCGAAGAGGCGGCACTGCTCAAGGTGTTGGCGACCTCGTTAACGTCAACGTATGGCTTGCCGCTGGTCACCCGTCATGAAGCCGGGGCGCAAGCATCTTCTTTTGCCACCGCGACTGACGTTCAGTGGCTGATCGTGCCGCGGCACCCGCAGCGCTTTGACGAGGTGGCGGCGCTGATGGCGCAACATGGTTTTGCTGTCTCGCGGCGTAGCACCTGGTTGGACGGGCCGCCAGGGACCCGTCATTCAGACTTGAGTGCTGAGCTTGAGGCTGGCGCAGCTGCGATCCCTGCGGCGGGGCATGACACCCGTCCTGTCATTTGGCTGGGTGATTCGCTGGGTGAAATGGCGCTGTATTACGGCTTGGCGGACGTGGCCCTGTTGGGGGGCAGTTTTGAGCCGCTGGGCGGGCAAAACCTGATTGAAGCCGCCGCCTGTGCCTGTCCGGTGGTGATGGGGCCGCACACCTTTAATTTTGCTGAAGCGGCGGAATTGGCAGTGCTGGCCGGGGCGGCGCAGCGGGTGTCTGATTTATCGCAGGCGGTTGAGGTGGCTCAAACGCTGGTGAGCAACCCGGCAGTGCACACCGCCATGGTCAGTGCCGCCGCCGAATTTTCCAGCGCCCATCGTGGCGCGGTAGATAAAACAGCCAGCGCGGTGCTGGCCTTATTGCAGTAACGGAATTACTTGACCAGCAGGGCGTTGACGCTTTGCAGGTCATCGGCCTTGAGCGTGCCGTTGGCCTGGCGCAGTTTCAAGCCACCGACCAGTACGTCGTAACGGGCCTTGGCCAGATCACGCTTGGTCTGGAACAGCTGGCTTTGTGCGTTGAGCACGTCGATGTTGATGCGCACGCCCACTTGGTAACCCAGTTTGTTGGCGTCCAGCGCGCTTTGGCTGGAGGCTTCTGCGGCTTCCAGCGCCTTGACCTGGCCTTGACCGGAGAGCACGCCAAAGAACGCGGTACGGGTGCCTTGGGCCACGGCGCGTTTGGCACCGTCAAGGTCGTTACGGGCTTTGTCTTCTAACGCCAGCGTTTCTTTGATGCGGTTTTGGGTGGCGAAACCGGCAAACAGCGGCAGGTTGAAGGCCAGACCGAGGGTGCCGACATTGGCGCGGGAGCTGCCCACATTACTGCTGCTGCCATCCAGATTCTTGATGGCGTTGTAGCTCGCGTTCAAGTCCAGCGTGGGTTTGTGGCCTGACTGGGCTTTTTGGGTCTCTAACTGAGCCACGTCCAGCGCAATTTGTGTCTGCTTGATGCCGGGGTGGTCGGCTTCAGATTGCTGCACCCAGACATTGGCATCGTTGGGTAGCAGGGCGGGCAGCGCCAGCGGCAGGGCCAAGGCTCGGGGTTGGGCGTCGGTTTTGCCGACCAACTGATTGAGCGCAATTTGTTTGACGCGCAGGTCGTTTTCAGCGGCAATTTCCTGGGCGATCACCAGGTCATAGCGGGCTTGCGCCTCGCGCGTGTCGGTGATGGTGGAGGTGCCGACTTCAAAGTTGCGTTTGGCCGAGGCGAGCTGCTCGGCCACGGCGGCTTTTTGCGCCTTCACAAAGGTCAGGCTGTCTTGCGAGGCCAACACGTCAAAGTAACCCTGGCTGACACGCACGATCAAATCCTGATCAGCAGCGGCCAATTGGGCTTGGGCCAGGTCCACCTGTTTCTTGCCCTGCTCATACGTGGCCCAGTTGCCCGGACGGTACAGCGGTTGCGTGGCGCTGAGGGTGGCGCTTTGGGTTCCGTATGAGCGGTCTGTGGACGTGCTGCCTTCCGGCGTTAATTCCTGCGAAGAGCGTGACGCATTCAGCGCCAGATTGGCGCTGGGCAACACTGCCGCTTTGGCCTGATCGGCCCGGGCTAGCGTGGCGTCAAACTGTGACTTGGCCGATTGAAACGTCGCATCAAAACCTCGCGCCGACTCGTACAGGTCCACCAGACTCTGCGCCTGCACAGGCAATGTCAGCACAGCGCCGAGGGCGGCAAACAGGGGCAGGAGTCGAAACGTTTTCATGGTGGGCCTTATGGAAATGGGCAACTGCGAACGGGCAGCATCAAAAGAGCAGGGTGCGCGTGGTGCTTTTTAGTAGCGGGGCACGCTGGGGTCCAGTTCGGCAGACCAGGCGTGGATGCCGCCCGCAATATTGGCCACATGCGAAAAGCCCCGGGCCTTTAAAAACGAGGCTACCTGCATGCTGCGGGCGCCGTGGTGGCACAGACAGGCAATCGGTTGCTCAGGGTCCAGTTCATTCAGACGCGGCGGAATGACACCCATGGGAATGGTGATTAACTCAAATCCGTCGGCCTTGATGCTGGCTACCTGCAATTCAGCCGGTTCCCGTACATCCAGCACCACCGGCGAACCGTGGGTGCGGGCGCTGGTCAGCCATTCAGACAGTTGAGCGGGGCGAATTTGAGCAATCATGGTGGTTTAAAAACTAAATTTGGGAAGTTCGGGGAAGTTCAGCAGACGGGGTGCCATGGTGTCCCACGGCTGGGTGGAAACATAGTTGACGTCACCGGTGCGCTGGATCAGCGTGGCGCGCATCACAGGATCGTCTCCCACGATGGCGATCAGGCGGCCGCCGACCTTGAGTTGAGCCAGCAGAGAGGGCGGTACCTCGGCGACCGAACCGCCGATCACGATCACGTCAAACGGACCTTCAACTGGTGCGGCCGTAGCGCCATCGGCCACCCGGACTTCGGCATTGCGCACGCCTGATTTTTGCAGGCTGCTGCGAGCGGTGGCCGCTTGGTCAGGGTCGATCTCCAGTGACAACACGCTTTGGGCGCGGTGCGCCAGCAGGGCGGTCATGTAGCCGGAGCCGGTGCCGATCTCCAACACTTTTTCGTGTTTGTGCACGGCAATGTCTTGCACCATGCGGGCTTCAAGCCGGGGTGCGAGCATGAATTGGCCCTTGCCCAACGGAATTTCCATGTCGACAAACGCCAACCCCTTGTGTGCCAGCGGCACAAAGTCTTCGCGCTTGACCACGGACAACAGGTGGAGCACGTCAGCGTCCAAAACGTTCCAAGGACGAATTTGCTGCTCAATCATGTTGAAACGGGCTTGTTCAATGTTCATTGTGGTACTCCAGGGGGTATGTTAACTGATTATGCAAAATTTTACCCGGCCGCGCCCTTGCCAGCGCCAGCTTTGGTGCCCCAAAGGCGGCGTAACCACTGTGCCAGATCATCCATGTAGCAATACACCACAGGAACCACCACCAGCGTGAGTAAAGATGAGGTAATGACGCCGCCAATCACGGCCTGGCCCATCGGGGCGCGCATCTCCGAGCCCTCGCTCAGGGCCAGCGCCAGCGGCACCATGCCGAAGATCATGGCCAGCGTGGTCATCAAAATCGGCCGCAGCCGCACTTGGGCCGCCATCAGCAGGGCCTCGTTGCGATTCAGACCGTCTTCGCGGGCGCGGATGGCAAAGTCCACCAGCAAAATCGCGTTCTTGGTCACCAGGCCCATCAGCATCACCACGCCGATGACCGAGAACATTGACAGCGTGGAATTGAAGACCAGCAGCGCCAGCACCACGCCAATCAGCGTCAGGGGCAGGGCGGTCATGAGTGCCAGCGGTTGCAAAAAGCTTTTGAACTGGCTGGCCAGAATCATGTAAATGAACACCACCGCCAGCACCAGCGCCGAGATGGCGTAGCCAAAGGCCTCGCCCATGTCTTTGGTGGAGCCGCTGAACTTGTAGCTGTAGCCGGGCGGCATGGCGATGCTGTCCATCGCGGTTTTGATGTCGGCCGATACCTCGCCCGCCGAGCGGCCCGACACGTTGCCGCTGATGGCGACCTCACGCATCTGGTCACGCCGGTTGATCTGGTTGGTGCCGGTCGATTCGACCACGTTGGCCACCTGGTTGAGCCGCACAATGCGCGGGCTGCCATCGGCGTTGCTACCGACGGTGAAGGGCAACAGCGCCAGGTCGGCCGGGCTGTTGCGCGACGTCGGGGCCAGCCGCACGTTGACGTCATAGGTCTGGTCGTCGGGGGCGCGCCAGTTGCCCACTGTTTGACCGGCGACCAGCGTGCGCAGGGCGGCGCCAATTTGCGCCACGCCCAGGCCCAGGTCGGAGGCCACATCGCGCTTGACTTCAACATCCAGCGTCGGCTTGTTGGGCTTGACGCTGGAGTCCAGATCGACCAGGCCCGTCACACTGCCGACCTTGTCCATCGCCAGCGCGGTCAAGCGCTCCAGCTCGGCGGTGTCGGCGCCCTGGATCGAAAACAGAATCTGCTTTTGTCCGCCCATCGGGTCGAGCAAACCCGCATGGGTGACGGTGATGCCCGGCACCCGTTTCAGCCGTTCGCGCAATACCACCGACATGGCGTCCACACTCAGCGTGCGGGCTTTTCGGTCCACCAGCCGGATGTAGCTGCTGGCGTAAATTTTGCCCTGCGCATTGCCAGTGTTGATGGTAGTCAGGGTGTAGCGCACCTCGGGGAACTCGCGAATGATGGCATCCACCTGCCGCGCCCGCGCTTCGGTCACTTCCAGCGAGGAGCCGACCGGTGTGTTGAAGCTCAAGTTGGTTTCCGAAAAATCAGACTTGGGCACAAACTCGGTGCCCAGCAGCGGCACCATGAAAATGCTGCCGACAAAGATGCCCAGAGCCAGCCCCAGCGTCGCTAGTTTATGCACCAACGCCCAGCGCAAAATGCCCTGGTAGGCGTCCACCAGCCCATCGGTGGCGTGGTCAAACCAGCCGGTGACGCGTCCAATGGTCTTGTCGTAAAAAGTGACCGGCACCCAGGGCGTGCCGTCGGCCTTGAGCCCGTGGCGGCCGTGCTCTTCAATGCTGGGGTCGTGCCAGATGCTGGACAACATCGGGTCGAGCGTGAAGCTGACGAACATGGAGATCAGCACGGCGGCCACGATGGTGAGGCCGAACTCGTGAAAAAACTTGCCGATGATGCCGCCCATGAAGCCAATCGGCATGAACACCGCCACGATCGACAGCGTGGTGGCCAGCACCGCGAGGCCAATTTCCTGCGTGCCGTCGAGCGAGGCCTGGTAAGGCGTTTTGCCCATCTGCACATGGCGCACGATGTTTTCGCGCACCACAATCGCGTCGTCAATCAGCAGGCCCACACACAGGCTCAAGGCCATCAGCGTGATCATGTTGATGGTGAAGCCAAACAGGTTCATGAACAAAAACGTGCCGATCAACGCAATCGGCAGCGTCAGGCCGGTGATCACGGTGGAGCGCCACGAGTTCAGGAACAAAAACACGATCAGAATGGTGAGCAGGGCGCCTTCAATCAGCGTGCGGCGCACGTTGTCGACCGATACGCGAATCTGGCGCGAACCGTCGGTGATCTGCTCCAGCCGCACCCCGGGGGGCAGTTGCGTTTTCACCTCAGTCAGGGTTTTGACCAGACCGTCCACCACGGCAATGGTGTTTTCGTCCTGCGACTTTTGCACGTTGAGCAGCAAGGTGCGCTGCCCGTTGTAAAGCGCCAGCGTTTCGACCTCCGGCGCGCCGTCAGCCACCCGGGCCAGTTGCCCGACGCGCACCGCCGCGCCATTTTTGCGCGCCACAATGATCTGGCCAAAGTCTTCAGGCCGCTGCATGCGGGCCGCGATCTGGATCACACGCTCCTGCTCCAGGGACCGGATGGCGCCCACCGGCAAATCCTGGTTCTCGTTGCGCACGGCGTTCACCACCTGGTCGGGCGTGATGCCAAACGACTCCAGCGCCTGCGGGTTCAGGTAAATATTGATCTCGCGCTTGGTGCCGCCCACCAGCGTGGCGGAGCCGACGCCGCGCACATTCTCAAGCCGCTTCTTGAATGTTTGCTCTGCCCAGTTGGTCAGTTCGACCGCCGTCATGGCCGGGGCCGATGAACTGTCAGGCAGCACCGCCACCGACCAGATGGCACGCGCCGCCGGGTCGAAGCGCAACACCTTGGGCTCTTTGACCTCGGTGCGCAGGTTTGGCCGCACTGCGGCTACTTTTTCGCGCACATCTTCCGCCGCCTTGCGGCCATCAATGTGCAAGCCAAACTCGATGACGACGACCGATTGGCCTTCGTAACTGCGCGAGGTCAGGGCGTTGATGCCGGCAATGGTGTTGACGCCTTCTTCGAGTTTTTTGGAGACTTCGCTCTCCACAATCTCGGGCGAGGCACCGGGGTAGTCGGTGGTGACCACCACCACCGGAAAATCAACATTGGGGAACTGGTCGACCTGCAGGCGTTGCAGCGAGAACAGGCCCAGCACCACCAGGGCCAGCATGACCATGGTGGCAAAAACCGGATTTTGAAGACTGACGCGGGTGAACCACATGGCTTATTGGGCCTGGTTCGGCAGTTTGACCGGGGTGCCCGCGCGCAGCGTGCCCACGGTGCCGCTCAGAATTGTGTCGCCTTCATTCAGTCCCTTGAGCGCGACATGAGTTTGGCCGTTGAATTCCCCGCGCTCGCCCACTTCCACGGCTTGGTGCAACACCAGGCCCTTGCTCAGCAGCTGCACATAGGGTTGCGGTTTGTCGGTATGCACGGCGCTCAAGGGCGCGGCCAGGGTGCGTAGGCTGCCGGTTTGCAGCGTGCCTTGGGCAAACAAGCCCTGGCGCAGATTGGCGCTGCCGTCCAGCGCCAGATACGCTAACACGGCGCGGCTGCCCGCCACGGCGCTCGGATTGATTCGCACGACCCGTGCCGCCAGCGGCTGCGCTGCGCCCTCCACCGTGAGTTGTGCCACTTGGCCAACCTTGACTTGCAGTGAATCCGCAGCGCTCAGCGAGGCCTCCAGCTCCAGGCGACTCAGGTCAACGATTTCGACAATGCGGCCATCCACCGCCACGCGCTCACCCGGTTGGGCCAGGCGCTGGGCGATTTGCCCGGCCATCGGGGCGCGCAGCACCGTGTCGTCCAGTGACTTAGTAGCGATATCGGCCCCGGCTTGTGCCGCCCGGTAGGTGGACTCGGCCGCCGCCAAGCTGGCCTGTGACGTTTCCAGCGCTGTTTTGGAGATGAAGCCTTGATCGACCAGCGCCCGGTTGTTGTCAAAACTGCGTTTGGCAATGTCCACCTGCGCCTGCGCCGACTGGGCTTGCTGGCGAGCTTGTTGCACGCGTGCCTGAAACTCGGTGGCTTCGATGCGGGCAATGACCTGACCGGCCTTGACAAAATCACCTTCGCGCACCGTCAGGCCTTGCAGTTCACCGGCGACGCGGGCTTTGACCACGGCTGAATTTACCGCCCGGATCGGGCCAGAAATGGCCAGTCCCTGGCCTAACGCCAGGGTTTTGACTTGGACCAGATCGGCCGCCGTCAGATCAATCGGCACCTGAATTTTTTGCGCTTCCTGCTGCCGCACCAGTGCCTCGTTTTGGGCTTGACGCGCCAACAATGCACGCAGCGTGGCGCCAGCGACCAACAGCACGACCAAGCCCACAATGAGCCATTTCAACCAATTTTTCATAAGTCAGGATTTTCCGGTAGAGCGCGCTGCGGGACCGTGGTGTGGCGAACATTCAAGCCGTTGAGAATGGTGTCAAGTTGCAGCGCGATGAATTCTTCAGGTACCAGTTGCGTGTCAGGGTCGCAGCAGGCACCTGGCGAGTGTTTCCACATCGTCAAAAACAGCATGGGGGCCAGCACGAGGTAAACCCCGTATTTCATGTCCATCGGGCGAAATTCGCCGCGATCCACCCCCAGTTGCAAGATGCGCTGAATCAACGCATTGCCGGGTCGGGTCACTTCTTGGTCATAAAAAGCGGCCAGTTCCGGAAAGCTATGCGCTTCGCTCATCATGAGCTTGGTGATGCCGGCCGTTTTGGTTGAGCCGACACGTTGCCACCAGGAGGTCATGCAATAACGCAGCATGTCGGCTGAACTACCTTCAAAACTTAAAAACTCGGCATTCCACTCGGTAAAGTGACCAGAGATGTTTTTGCGCACCACCGCCTTGAACAGTTCTTCCTTGCTGGCGTAGTACAAAAACAGCGTGCCTTTGGACACGCCCGCCAGCTTGGCCACTTCTTCGACCCGGGTCGCGGCAAAGCCTTTTTCAACAAACAGTGTCAACGCCGCATCGAGCAACTCGCCGGGGCGGGCATCCTTGCGGCGGGTGTGTTTGGCGGGCACGCCAAGCGGATCGATTTGAGCGGGTAAAGAGGAGGGCATGAAATTAATGACTGACAGGTTATTAATGTAGCTTTGGGGTAAACCGCTGTCAATTGAGCCGCCCTGGCCCCCTCAACTTGAAAAGAACGTTGAAACCGACATCGTGCTTATGGCTGACAAACAAGCTGCTTTCGAGAATCAGCATGATTTAACATGCCTCCATCATTCAGTACTCCGTCCGCGCTAGGCGAGGGTAACGCTACCGTGGTGGTGCAACAAGCGGTGTTGTTGGAGGTGATTGCACAATAGCGGGGTTAGAGACCTTGGCCACCCATTTCATGAATCAACTTCACCAGTAAATTAACCATGCAAACTTTGAGTCAAGAAGCCATCGATCAACTGGTTCGGGTCATCGTGCAAGAAGTTGACCCGGAGGCGGTGATTTTATTTGGCTCCCATGCTAGGGGCGATGCAAGGCCTGACTCTGATGTTGATTTAATGGTGATTGAGCAAGCGCCGTTTTCAGCGCAGCGAAGCCGCCGCGCCGAATACAGTCGTTTGTCAAAAGCGTTGAGCGAGTTTCCGTTTGCCAAGGACATCCTTCTTTACAGTAGTGATGAATTTGACTACTGGAAAGACTCCCCCAATCATGTGGTCGGGCGGGCGCAACGAGAAGGCCGGGTGCTTCATGTCCGACACTAAACAAGCCGATGCCATGCTGCGGATGGCGCACCGTGACCTGAAAGCTCTCACCGGTATGCAGGATACCGAGGTGTTTGCTGATGAGATATTTGGCTTTCATGTGCAGCAAGCTGTCGAAAAAAGTCTGAAAGCGTGGATGTGTGCGATCGGCCTCACTTATCCGTTCACACATCAAATCAACCGCTTGTTGGTAGTGCTGAGAGATGCTGGTGCGGTTGTGGATGACTTTTGGTGGCTGGATGAGTTCACCATCTACGCCCACCAAGCCCGCTACGAAGAGGGGCACCTGGCCGCAGATGCACCACTTGAGCGCGACCACTTGACTCAATCCGTTGCGGTGCTGCTGCGTCAGATTGAGAGCGAGATCAAGGCACGCCTCACAAACCCACAGTCCTGAAGGTCTTTAATGACACTCCAGAAGATTTAAAACGCGATTCAAGGCTTGTTTAGTCAGGATTTCGGCAGGCGCAGGTTAGGGCGCTTTGTTTCATCGTTTTATAGGAGGTTTTTCATGTCAGATTCCCTGCAAACCATCACCCTCGGCGGGGGGTGTTTTTGGTGCACTGAGGCGGTTTACGTCAATGTCAAAGGCGTTGTGGACGTGGAGAGCGGCTACAGCAACGGGCACACGATAAACCCCAGCTACGAACAAGTCTGCACCGGCAGCACTGGCCACAACGAGGTAGTAAAACTGGTGTTTGATCCGGCCCAGATCAGCGTGCGGGAGGTGCTGGAGATTTTCTTCGTCATCCATGACCCCACGACGCTGAACCGGCAAGGTAACGACAGCGGCACGCAGTACCGCAGTGGCATCTATTTCTCC